>NZ_JAOSKF010000019.1:0-280957 GCF_027493735.1 Candidatus Kuenenia sp. | reverse complement strand
TTGCTGTTCGGCGTAAAAGTCAATAAATATAAGGCTTTTACGGCACTTTTGTTTTTTGACTTGGGGTGAACATCCGTTTTAATGGTTCGAGGATTGATATGTTTTTTGTGCAATGATTTTTAAGCAGTTCCTGGGTCTTTCGATCTGATGGGCCTGTAGATACCTTGTTTCTATTCTTCTTGAGATGTTCGAGGTGTCAATTAGAGGTTGGGCGAAGCACACCCAACAAAAAAAGGCATTGATGGATTCTATCCGCTTAACCCATCCTTACCACCCGGCTCAGCACGGCGTGCTTGTGTTCGCGTATGAGGTATTCGATGATATATCGTTGGAACTTCTTTCCCGGTCGTTCAAACATGATTGATCAGTTTTCCTGTCTATCCTCATCCTGTTCAACAAATATTTTAACTACGCGTCCGTTTTCGTAATAAACCAGTGGAGTATGCGTCTGTTTGGCTATTTCCCTTGCTCTTTTTGCCGCTCTTAGCAATGCAGCTTCTACATTCTCAAGGTCTTTGTCATGAATCTGTCTCTTTTTTCCATTCATCTCTTTTCTCCTTCTTCAAGCAGTTTTGGCGTTCTGCCTGAGTTGTCGTAAAGAATCCAGGTATCTACCAACTGCTTGTAAATGTGGTAAAAATTAAACCATCCCTTTCCAAACCGTCGTCTGATAATCTCTTCAGGCACATTATGGCCACCCTGCAAAACCCTCCCTTTTACCCGTTCAATGGCAATCTTTACATCATGAAGACTCAGAAATATCAACTTTACCGTGTATCCCCTCTTTTGCCATTCGGGTATCATTTGTGCATATATTTTACCGCTAAGTGTTGTTTCAAAGGCAAAGCCATCATTACGAAGCAGGTGCGTTTTAATTTCTTCATACATCAGCCTGCCCGCACGGAAAGCTGCATGTTCAGGGAAAAAAGGAGAAAGCCCTGCAGCTATCAAATCAGCATTAACAAAGATGGGACAGCCCGCCTCATTCGGCAGAAACTCTTTGGCAAACGTGGTCTTTCCTGCCCCGTTAGGTCCGGCAATGATAACGATATTCTTTTTTTTTACCATGTTGATCCTTTAAACCATTTTCGGTAATCCGTCGCTTTCCCGTTACACATTTGTGGATGATCGATTTACGATATTGTGCAAGTGTAGGGATTTTATTGCGGAAATTCTGGCGGAAATTCTGAGGACACCATACGTAATATTAGGAATCTTCACTTTTCTTTTGTGGTACCAGGCTTCTGCCGGCGTAGTATGCTCCTGGGACTACCACACGAGCGATCCTAGCTAGCGGGGAATCTTAACCGTTTTTCAACACTGAGTCAATAATTAAGTACGGTGTCCCCTGAATTAAATGATTTTCAAGCAGTTCCTGAGTCTTTCGATCTGATGGGTCTGTAGATACCTTGTTTCTATTCTTCTTGAGAAGTTCAGAGTTGATCAAAGATTAAGTAAGGCACTGTCCAAAAATAATTTGGTATTTTTATTAATTTAGTTAAGTGAAATTGTATAATTCCAATCTGGCAAGACACTGTGTTTGTTTATGTTTATTTCTTTCATTTGGTCATCAGTGATTTTGATTCCTTTTTGGTATTCTTTCTCGTTAAGAATGGTTTGTACGAGAAGACCCGCTGTTGTTGTAGTGCCAGCAATTAAACTTAGCATAACATCATAAGACCTCAAAGGATTCCCCTCCCAATTTTTACTGATAAAACTAAACAGACGATGTTCTACCGGATTCCATTTTGATGCTCCTGAGGGATAGTGGCAAATCCTGATGGAGAGTCCGTAAACTTTACAAATATTTTGATAAAGCGCATATTTCCACAACCGGGGACGAAATCCGTTGCTCCCTCCTGCGTCACAAAGAATAAGGAGTTCTTTTGCGCATGGATACCTCTTCCAACCAAATTCATCCAGCCAAATCTTAATTGACTCGACTGCAAATTCCGGTGTGTCATAGGACGTACCAACAATAACTGTCCCTAAATTAGTCAGCAATTCATAGATACCAAACGGACATCCAACACCAATTGCCTGAGAACGAAAATCATGGGCCAAAACTTCATTTACTATTTTTGTCCACGCCTTGCCCTCATTTCTGAAATTACCTATCAATTCCTTTTTCTTACTGTCAACACTGATTATTGGCTGACCAGAATCTTCAAAATACTTTTTTGTCTCATTAATAATTTCAAACTGTCTATTACGGTCCGGATGACGTGTCTCTGCTATCGTTTTGCGATTTACTCTCAGAGAATAATCCATGTCCTTAAGAAGCCTGCTAACTGTTGTTGCACATACGCTTACACCTCTATCACCGCATTCTTTTTTTAGAGTACGTGTGCTTCTTCTCGTCCATATTTTTCCTTTACCCATTGGGTCTCCTGCAGTATCGCCCTCCATCAATTCTTCAAGAAGTTTTACCACATCAGTTTTTTTTTAATCGAAGAACGACCTGCACCAACCTTACGTATCCGTCCCGGTGTAATGTTCTTACTCGAAAGTTCCCGACGCCCCTTGGCAATTGTTTTTACATTTATGCCGGTTAGCTGTGAAAGTCTTAAATCGCCGCCATGTCCCAGTTTCATTGATTCTAAACCAAGATAAAGCCGTTTCTGCCTTTCATCAAGTATGGAAAGAAATGTCTGCAGGCAATCCGTAACCACTTCACTCCCAAAGCCGGGAATTAATACCTTTTCTTCCTTACAAGCACACAACATGATTGACTGTTTACGTCTGGCGAGTTGATCCGTACCTAACACCTTGGAGATATACAAATATTCTCCGGCAATCTGCTCGCGCAAGACCCTTCCAGATACCACTAATTGAGTCAGTGCATTAAAGACTCGCACATGTACCAGCGTTTGAAGCTCCGAGGCAAAATAACCTTCCTGGGATTTATTAATGATGGCCTCGAGAGTATCTACAAGACTTCCTTGTTGAGAAAAATATATTTGATTGAAACTCCAAATGCCATATTTATTATAGCTTGCAAGTGTATCCAGTGTATGGTATTTGCCCGCATGGGAATAACTCGCACGATGTCCGAGCGATTTTAGCTTCCTGAAAACCGTTGCTTTTGAAGTCGTTCCCAAAGCTTCTTTGATACTGTCCAGAGTTAAAACGACATCCCTGCTGAATAGTCCCAAGAGCTTGCGATGAGAATACTTAGCTAAACGCATAATGACACCATTAGGATTAATACGCCGGATAAAATACCACTTAATCCTAATGTTATCATAATGGCTGGAGGGTGTCAATGCCTATATTTACTAGTTGTAACGGCTATTACCGTGACATACACAAAGACACTACAACGATACTATTGGTACTATACAATACCATGTTATTTGTGGTCGCTCCCTAAGTTAGTGAAGCCTGTCCTGAGTTTATCGAGGGGTGAAGCAGACCCATCAATCACATTTTCATTTATTTTGATGGGTTCGCGCCAATTAACCCATCCTTGATTGAGTTAATAATTAAGCATGGTGTCCCTTAATATCCTTATTAATAGATTGCCAATTGAAAAATGAAGGTCCCTGCTGACTCAAGAATTGTGTAGGGTCAAGGAATGGCGAGTTGCATTAGGTATCCCCTTGGCTGTTGCTGCCGTTTCCAGCTTTGTGCCCGTTTAGGTTCTCCATAGCACTTTTCCATCCCCTGCCACATCAAACCGTACGTGAGGCTTCGTCGTGAGCTCAGCCGAACGGTTTTCCCTCATACGGCTTCCCTGCTCCCTTCTCAGCAAGGCATTATACACCTATCGATATGGAGCAGCTTTCGGGTAGATATATCCCCTTACTCCACCGCTTCCAGCCGAAACCACTCAGTGCTTGTCAGTCTTCGCCTTGATGTATATCTTCCTCCTCAGTTCCTGCAGACTTATAGAAGCATTTGTCATTCTTCCCTGCCTCACCGCTAAAGAAAGATTTAGAATACAGCAGATCCCCTTCGCTCCGGCAAGGTTATGCTGTCCTTGCCATCTCCACTACTACGGGCTCATCCGCCACCCTCTTGCCTGTCAGTCTACTTCGCCCTTCGACTTATAAGGCTTACATTCGCTCCTGATATTTCTATCAGGGACAAGGAGGGTTTCCCCAGTTGA
The DNA here is from genome assembly GCF_027493735.1 of Candidatus Kuenenia sp. NCBI lineage: Bacteria > Pseudomonadati > Planctomycetota > Candidatus Brocadiia > Candidatus Brocadiales > Candidatus Brocadiaceae > Candidatus Kuenenia > Candidatus Kuenenia sp. The sequence continues at coordinate 276,846 of NZ_JAOSKF010000019.1, read as the reverse complement.
TACTGCTCCCTTCTATCCGTGTCGCCGCTGATACCCCGCCACCGTTCTTTTACCTATTAGCCAGTTTAGGTGCGTGAATTCCGCCTTCGCCTACTATTGACAGGCTCGGCCAGTGGTTCCTGACTTTCACGAGGCTACCTCTACGTTCACGTACGTTACAACCCGGATATTCGCTCGCCGGCCTTACGCCGACTTTGTAGATGGGCTTCAGAAGGCAACGTTTCCATCACCCCCTGCCATCCAAGCTACATGGCTCCGGCTTTTACCACAACGGGACTTTCACCCGTTAGAAAACAGTACCCTTCCCTGGGCACGCCAATAGATTAGGTTTTACCCCAAATGTCTGATTTCATAACCCCATATATTCACTGCATCGAATTATACATTTTCTAAATTTTTTAATGCATCTTCTATTGAAACTTTTGCACTCTCTGCGTGTTTTTTAATTTCTTCGTAATAGGTATCCGCCTTACCTGTGCCTGAGTTTGAAAGTGCAAATTGTGCCTGACTATTTACCTTGTTTATATTTACATACGCCAGACAAATGGCATCAAACTTAGTTTTATCAATCTTAACTATTTCATATTTAAAACTATCCCACAAACTATTAGATAGTTGAATATAGAAAATACTACGATTGTCACCAGAAGTAATCTTTACTTCCTTTGTATCCTCACAATAAGCATCTAATATGGATTTATTCTCTTTTAATTCTGTTTTTATTGCAGATATACTATTTTGAAATGTTTTTTCTTGTTCAGCTTTACTCTCTAATTTGATGGAATAATAAATAGCTACCAATGTAATGCCACCGCCAATTAAAGCACTAATAATTGGTATTATGATGTTTTTAGACCAGTTCCATAAATCATATTTACCTGAGTATATATATGAAAGATATGATAAAAAACCTAAAATTAAAAGCGCGAAAATGGAAATTATTATGCATACTTTAGGTATATTTTTCATAATATGAACGGCTTGTGCCATGGCCTCCAGAGAGTTTCTTTTATAGTTTTTAAACATTGCGTAGACGACAAGGAGAAACATTGCAAATTGTTTTTTAGTAAAACATGATGCAAAATGTTCAAGAAATTTATTTAATAACGATATGTTTGTTCTGAAAATACTCAAATCCTTTGCTCCGGCAATTGATTGTGTAAGAAATTTACAAGTGCAATTAATACCGGAAGTAAAGGCTAAAATCAAAAGTAAATATTTGTCGCAAAGCATTGATAAGTCATAAGTTGTGGCCGACTCTACTTACAACTCAGAAATATTTTTCCAGACGTATTCTTTAACAAAGTAATGTTATTAACTTTCCTTGCAATCTGGCGGTTTGGATAACGCCTATATTGGCTGTAAAAACTTGAATATACGGCTAGAATGCCAGCTTTCCGGCAATCTGTAGGGGCGTATTGCAATACGCCCCCTGCTTTCAGTCGATTAAAATATACCCTTCCTGATTAAATATTTCAAGCCTTCCCTTATTTTTCTTGACAGCCTATCTCATGAGTGAAATAATCACTTACCCCACCAAACTAAGATAATTATTTATGGAGGATAAAGCACATAATAATGAACTTTTTAACGAAAATCTTTCATGTAATCACAATATTATGACAAATAAGATTATAGGGCAGGTAGAAAATGCCTTTATAAAAATAGGCTATAGCAAAAATCTGATACAGAAGGATTATAAATACGTTGATTTATTTTCCTCATGTACGCCTATTCGTACGGTAAATTATGCGCTATTTGGCCAGGAACCTTTTGATTACCGTTCTGCCTGCTTTGGTATCCAAATAGCAGCACCCAATCGTTCTACAGATGATGTAGCAAATGAATTAAAATCGCTTGGAGCGCCTCAGATTTTTATCATTAACAACGGCAAAACTGAACGATGGGCTATAACGGAAAGTGAACCTCTTCTTAAAGATAAGTATGAAACTGCCTGCCTGCCTAATGTCATTGCACAAAACTTGAGAGACTGGGAACCCCAAGCTATCATACGGGCAAAATCGGGATTTGCCCGACCGGGGCCCCGTCAGTTAGATTTTGTTGATATCGGATTACTTCCTGCCATAGACTACAAAGCTTCTCAAAAAATAGACCACTTGCTTCGGGCTGTACTTAATTATGCTGAAGAAGACTTTCATGAACGAGATTTACTATTTGATGCACCTGCGGTTTTTCAAGTTGTCTTTAGTCTTTTGGCTGCAAAAGTACTCAAAGATCGCAATATCTGCAATGCGAAAGGGATTGATTTTTCTATTCCACAAACGGCATTGCAGGCAATATATGAACATTACGGTTTTTCTTTAACTACACCGGCTTCAAAAATTCCAGAACTAACTCTTGAGTCAATATCACAAAAAATTGGGAAGATTTTCCCGCTGAATAATATATCAGTAGATACTCTTACATACATTTATGAAAATACATTTGTCTCTCAAAAAAGCCGTCAAGAACTTGGAATTCATAGTACCCCATCTTATGTTGCTGATTACATTCTTTCGCAAATTCCGATAGAGGATTTACAAAGAGAACAGTGGCACGTCACAGATCCTATGTGTGGGCATGGTATTTTTCTTATTGCAGCAATGAGAAGAATGAAAAGCCTATTGCCAGGAGATTGGGACAGTAAACAACGGCATACATTTTTCATTAAACATTTACATGGAATAGAGATTGACCCATTTTCCGTTGAAGTAGCCCGTATGTGCCTCATGTTAGCTGATTTTCCCGAATCAAATAGCTGGGATTTACAAAGACAAGATATATTTGCCGATAATATCCTCGAAAATAGTATGGCGAAAACTATGATACTTGTAGGCAACCCACCTTTTGAAAACATCAAGGGCAAAAGACCTGAAACCCCAAAACCAGCTGAGCTTTTACACAGAACGCTTCCGATTTTACCAAACAATGCATTAATTGGTTTGGTTTTACCACGTAGTTTTTTAGATGGTTCTGACTATAAAAACGAACGAACTGCCTTGCTCAGTAACTTTAAAATAATTTCCGTTACGTGTCTTCCTGACCGTGTCTTTTTATATTCTGATATGGAAACTACAGTTATTGTTGCCAGAAAACAGCAGGCACGAAAAAACTGGAATATGTTGTATAGAGAAGTTAGGGACAGCGAACGAGATGACTTTCAGATTCGACATGGTGTTACATGGGAAGACAATGTTCCACAATCTTACCTCAAAGACAAAATGCAAGGGCGTCTTGTTGTGCCATTGTTGCGTGAAATTTGGGAACGATTAGAAGGATATACACGTTTTGGTGAAATAGTTGATATAAGCATAGGCGTTCAATATAAACCAAATTTAGGAAAAGAAAGGTTATGTGAAATAATCCGTGATGTGCCTTTTCCTGGTTCAAAACCAGGCATTTCAAAAGTCACAAAAGGATTCATGCAATTCATTGCTGAAGATACAGTTTATATGTCGACAGACAAACAATATCGAAGATTTGAAACATCTACAGCTTGGGAACTACCGTGGGACAAACCAAAGGTTATAGTTCCTGCTTCGCGCATGTCCAGGGGACCGTGGCGATATGCAGCCGCATTAGACAAAAACGGTTGCATTGTAAGCCGAAGATTTTATAGCATTTGGCCAAAATCTAAAACCTTTGATGTTGCTATGTTAGCGACATTGCTGAATTCTCCAATTGCAGTAGCATTCATTTATGCCCATAGCTTTCAAAAGGATATTCCAAAAAGAGTATACACCGATATACCTATTCCCGAAATATCCATTGATACTAAACAAATTATTGATTATCTCGTGAATCATTATTTAAAAGTGTTAAGGAAAGATGAGACAGAAGCCAAGAAAACATTACTTCAGATAGACGCTGAGATACTAAAACTATATAAACTTCCTCCACGATTGGAACGTCAACTTTTAGATATTTTTTGGGGTCACCAACGCCCTGTACCCTTTGAATTTAAAGGCTACATCTCCCCAGAAATCAATGCATGGATTCCTCTTCATATTTACATATCAGAGCAATTTAATAATGCAACACCTGATAAAATTATGGAAAGAATTCCACTTATCCGTGATACTGAGTTTATAAATTATCTTAAAAAACTGGGAACAGAAGAATAAGTGAAACAGGATTACTATCTTCTTGATACAAATATTCTTGGATATCTTGCTGAATTAAAAGTAGGCGGAAATAGTCCTGAATGCAAAGCCTTAGAAAAACATTGGAATGGATTACCGCAACCACATAATACAAGAATTTTTTTATGTCCCATAACCATTGGCGAGGTCGAATATGGGCTTCGTGTCAGGTCTTATAATAGACCGGAACAGCATGAGCAAGCGCGTCAAATATTATCTTCATTTCCTGCTTTTGACATAAATATCAATATAGCACGTGACTGCTATGCCGACCTGCGTGCAAAACTCTTCGATAAATATGCCCCAAGAGATCGAAAAGGAAAAAGTTGTAAAAAGAGGATAAGAGAATGGCGTGATCCTACTACTGATAAGGAATTGCAAATGGATGAGAATGATCTTTGGATTGCTGCTGTAGCAATGGCGCACAATCTTGTGCTTGTGACCCACGATAAAATGAATGCAATAAAAAGCATAACAAGTTCGGATTTACGATTTGAAGATTGGCTAACGTAACGGTTATTGAAAGATTATCCTCCCTCTCCCAGAAATGCCTTATACAGTAAGGCAGGTGTGAATGCTGCTAATTCTGACTCTGTCTCATCCAGTAATCTTCTGCGTTTTTCTGCTTTTAATTTGCCAATAGCGCTATATACTACTATCCATCAATTTCTTGTTTTTTATGCGTGTTTTTCATGCCGCCATTTCCGTAAGTGCTTTAATATCAAGGGCTGAAGCGGTCATCAGTGAACAAGAGAACTTCTGGCCTTTCTCCGTCAAAACATAGCGGTTGGCCCTCGGAACTTTGCGGATTAGACCGTGTGCCCGCAGCATCTTTATCCGTCGGGTCGTTCGTCCGGAATATTTCTTTTGCTGATCCTTGCCGGATTGTTCGGATTCCCGGTAAAGCCACTTACGCAAATCATGGTTGCGGAATCCATTTATCGCGTTTTCGCCTTTGGACAGGAACATCAGCATCTGGTAATCATCCTGCTGCCAGGGATTCAAACCTCGATACCTCTTGCCCTCTTTGACAACCTTGTTACAAGCGCTGCTCACCACTTCTTTCAGTTTCTCCTCTACCTGAGCCGCCGCCAAAGCATCCCCATAACGATCATTGCATTGTTGGCTCACCTCACACCGTCGATGAAGATCGCTTACGCCCTTACGCATCTTCTGCCATGACGCCGGTTTGCCTTCATCATCATTGGGACTCCGAAAGACCTTAAAGTCCCGCGTATTATTGATCGTTGTCTCAATACGCAAGAGACTACCGCTCTTGTTATACATCTTCACTGAATTATAATTCACACTGTGCTTGACCCGTATACCTTCATAGCGTCTTCGATAGTCGCTGATAACCTCATCAGGGGCAGCGCCTGCAAGGTTACGCCTACCCAAATACTTCATCACCGAAGAACTGTCGCAAACCCGCATCGCATGATGAACAAACGATGGAAACAACTCCTCCAATGCCTCAACCGATTTAAACATGATGTCCGTCGCCCACTCCGTCTCATCCGCAGACCAGTAATACTCCGGTTCCAACGGACGAAGAATCTGCGACAATGCCGGGCAACTGCCCAACGCAAGCCCGTTCAGCAGCTTCGCCCAGTCAGTCTTAAGCTGCTCATGGAGCAGAACCTGCGCAGCCGCAATATCCTCTATACGCACAAAACAGTTGCCGTCCTTAACATAATCAATACCTTGCTTCTGAAGTTGCCGCTCCAGCCAATGACGACCATTGAGACAAATGAAAATATTAAACGGCGCCCAACTCTGGATACGAACATGACCAAAACCAAACACTGGATCGTTAAAATAATGATACACAAAGACACACTTGCGGGGCGCCATTACCAACTCGAGCTTCTTGCTGGCCTTGTTGCCCTTGACCATCGGCGCAATACAAGGCTCTACCACACTCAACAGGCAGATGGAACCTTCCGTAATCCTCTTATCCGCCGCGATCTGGCGAGCCAACTTCTCCTTATCAACACCGCTGCTCATCAAATACCGCACCTCGATACCCAAATCTTTCGCCCGCGATTCACAACTGTCTCGCACCTGTGCCGTAAGCCCATTGACCCAACCGGAAAAATCCTTAAGCAGAATTCTCGCTTGGTTCATGAATGTTCCCATCCCACGCTCACTGGCCAACCACCGCAATGTCCCGCGAAAACGAATCCTGTCCAGACCGCTTATTGCACCCACGATCCTGTCTCGATATAATTCCATCAACTTATTCATAAGTAGTGTCCTCCAAATTGTCTGATTACTATTTACGAGGATACTACTATACTTTATAATAAACTAAAAATCACCTTTTTGGTTGCGGCCAAAGGCCGCGCTAGGCATTTCATGGTTAAATTGCCAATATAAAACACGGGGTTCAAGTTGCAAACTTGAACCCGATTGAAGATCGACAATTAAGTATGATGTCCCCTGAATATAACACTTAAAATCAAGAATCTTCTGAATCTTAGGCAGATTCCCAAAATAATTCATCCTTTCGCAAACGCCTCCCGTAAAACCGACTGCATCAGCATTTCGGACTGTTCTTTGCGTTCGGATACTTGTTTTTCTAATTCACCAATCATGGCCATGAGTTTATCCACACGTTCAACAATGGCTTGTTGTTCAGCAAGTGGCGATAGAGAAACTATCAAATTTGAAAGAGATGTGCCATTAACATTTGGCTGTCCCGCGCCCCATGCCGCATCATACAACTGCTCCCAATATTCAGGACTTTCAAGAAAATACTTTAGATACTCAGGGAAAATATTTTTTGAAGGAATAACCCTAATCAAATACGAAGCAAACAAAGACCTGACAGGGATATCTTTGATAAGAAATGATTTCCCAATTGTGCCGCCTGTTCTCGCGATAACAATATCGTTTTCTGATAATATAGTCAAATAAATCTATTTTTCTAAAAACATTACAGGTAGGGGCGAAGCATTTGCCTGCATATAAGAGAGAGACGTAAAATGTTGTACATGCGCCAACTCCGCTATGTTGAAGGAGTTATACTGTACGCAGGCAAATGCTTCGCCCCCACTTTTCAAAAAGCCAGATTACCGCTAAGTTTCTAAAACCAGATTTGTTTGACTATAGATAACTTTTTATGTCTCTTTCCGAATACGCACAACCCGGTACTCCGTCCCAATCAACTCTGTTGTTTTGAATATCCGTTATCCTTAAAAGCCTCACGTCCTTCTTCTCCGGTCTTGCGGAAGCATTAAATCCATAGTGAACATTTAAGCTTACATCCTTCAGCCGACACCCACACCCACCCCTCAGGCAGGTCAAACGGTTTTTCTTCTTCACTGATGGGCGGCAGTGCTTTTTTCTTCTTCATGCTCTTTGTGAGCTTTGTTAGACGCCCTTTTTCGACCTTAATCTTCTCAAGCAGTTTCGAGGCGTGATTCTCTCCGCTGATAAGATCGGGATGCTGTTTGCGCCATTTAGCCGTCAGCTTGCCTTCGATTGCTTCCTGTAATATTCTTCGGCGGAGTTGTTTGATGAGAGAGATTTGGTGGGCTGATTCTAAGTCTTGATCTGCTGAAAGTTCTGATATTGTTTTCAGTTTTTGGCAAATTCTACTTTGTGTCAGAATACCATATTGTGGAATTTTAAAATTTAAAAAATCCTTTTCTTTAAATCTTTTTCGGCTAACACTCGACATGCCACCACTAAGATTATTTATAGCTGTAATATTTTCGGGCAAAAGTATGCCACTAAGAAGGAATTCAGGAAGCAATTTACTCTCAACACAAGTAAAAAGTGGAAATTCATTTGATACCAGACAGCCATCAAATTCATCTGGAATAACTGCAAAAGAACTTTTCCATGCAAAAAGACGATTGTAGATAAAATCTCTCTGTTTAACTTCATATAGCTTAGTTGCTTTTATTTCATTTCCATATTTTTCCTCTCGCAGAAAAACACCTTTTCCATACCACTTTACTCCAAGAAGCCTGTATTTTGTATTTGGATCCAGTCTTTTCTCTCGTGAGACCTCTTTTAAAACGTCTCCAATCCTTACCATATTCCACTCACCCATCTTCCCGCCTCTTTTTCTTCTGGATGCGTTTAGTTGCTTTCTGCTCAATCGCTTTTGTCGCACGATCAAAATCAGAAATATAGTCTTTGTCTCGGTCTTTTTTGTACTTTTTAAATTCGCTTTCAGCCTTTTCAATTGCCTGCTCAGCGCTCACTTTACCGGCATGGGTAAGGAGTTCGTGTTCACTCAGTTTCAAAAACTGGTCAAGTTTCTCTATCCAGTCATTCATCTTCATCAGCCTGCCGTTGGTTGCCTGCAATTCTGCAAAGTCAAGATACAAAGACACGATAAGATTTAAGCGTTTTAACTCATCTTCATTGAGATAGTTTTTTGCAATCTTTATATCCTGTGCGGTAATGTAATTCCCTTTAAAATTGGTTAGACCCATAAGGGGTTTTGTGCTGTCTGCCCGCCTGTCGATAATCTCCGCCGCGGTGTGGCCATGAACAGCATAGTGCATCTTGTTTTGTACAGTAGCAAAAAATTCCGCAGTCAGTTTGTCATCTTTTCTATAATCAATGCTGGTGGCATAAATATCGGTTACTTTCTGATAAAAGTTTCGCTCGCTGCTACGAATATCGCGAATGCGCTGTAAAAGTTCCTGAAAATATCGCGCCTTTTCACCACCTTGTTTTAATCGTTCATCATCCAGAGCAAAACCTTTAATAATGTATTCTTTCAGCCGCTGTGTGGCCCAAATACGAAATTGTGTTCCTCGTCGCGACTTAACCCGGTATCCAACCGAAATAATGACATCAAGATTATAATGCTTCACAACATATTCTTTACCGTCTGTGCCAGTTCGTCGGAATTCCCGACATACTGATTTTTCATCAAGTTCCCCTTCATTAAAAACATTATGTATATGTTCAGTAATGGTTGACCGGCCTTTAGCAAAGAGTTCTGCCATCTGATCTTGTGTAAGCCAGACTGTTTCATCCTCCATTTTTACCTGAATCTTTGTCTGTCCGTCTTCGGTCTGATAAATAATAAGCTGGGATTTATTTTGTGCGTTATCCATTCTCCAACTCCTTTCTTAATTGTTGAAGAAGCTCGTCGCTTTTACGAAATGATTCATGTAGCATCGTTACCAGTTCCGCACTTGAATACACGTGTTTTTCCTCTAAAATATGCGGATTTTTAATGTCGAGGTTATAGTCATTCGCAGCAATCGTATCTATAGATACCTTCCATGCCTGCTCATTTTCTTTGTGTTTCTTCCACCACTTCTTAAGCCCATCAAACTCGCTTTTCTGAATCGGCTTCGTCTTGCTGTATGTCTTAATACCTTCGGGCAGTTTATGTTCCCAATACCAGATTTCTAGAGACTGAGCCCGCTCGTTTAACACCGAAACATCCACTCCGGCCACATATATTTTCTGCCTGGAGTCGGATACTATTTCACCGCCTTGTATGATTGCCGGTTGTGTGGGATATTCAGCCGTTATTTCTTCTTCAAAATCCACAGGCTGGCCGGTTTCAGGGTCAATGACATCCTGGTCTTCTTCGGGATGAATATCCTGATCCGTTAATTCTTTTTCGCCTTTAACCTCTCTGATCATGACGGGGTAGCCGTCAAAAGCGGGGTCAGCGAAAAGGTCTGTCACATTGCGGAAGTCCATAATGGCAAAATATGTCTTGCCATACTCTTCATTTATTAATAAGGGTTTCTAAAATAGCATCAAGCGTTTGTGCAAGATTCAGGAAACAATAACAATACCCCCCCTGTTTTATACGTTCGGAATAACGAACCATCAGATTTTACGCTTCATCTATGGCATGTGGTGCAGGCAATACCAAAAGCGCTAGGGTGTGGAGCTTCTCCCGCCCGGTTACGCGGATGGCACTCATTACAGTTTCCGGTAAATGGCGGGTGCGGAGAATCTATTGCGGATGGGTGTTCGGGATACGAATGGCATACGGTACATGAAACCATTGATATAGGAAAGTGGCAATTTGTGCAATGCCGGTTTCTTGTGTTTGCTCCACCCCATGATGCCGTATGGTTTAGCGGTTTCGTGTTGGAGTGACACCGTTCACAGAAGTCTTCCAGATGACAAACACTGCATTTCTTTCTCTCCCACGATGCAGCAAATCCATGTGTTTTTCTTCTCCATGCATTATTGTGGTTTTTTGGTTTTTGGTCCCTGTGGCAATCGACACACCAGTTGAGGTCAACATGACAGCGGTTGCAGTAGTCTTTGTTGTAATAGAATTCATTCCCATGCTTTTGTATCCATCGCGCATCTTCATGTTTTACCCATCTTTCTTCATGATACAGCGGCATACGATTCTTTTTTATGTGTTTGTGGCAAACATCACAGGCAATGTTTTCTTCACCTCTTTCCTTATGACAGGGGATACAGTTTTTAAACATGTCCGGAAGTAAATCTACGGTAATTGCATCACTCTTTTCGATACCCTCATGGCATGCCTTGCAGTCCACATTATTTTCCAAATGTGTCTTATGGCTGAATTTCAGGTCTTTATATTTTTTCGGAACATTGTGCTTTACCTTGATTTTCATCCCGGGTTTTGTATGACAGTAAAGACAGGATGCCGGATTAGTGGTGTCAAATTTCTTCATATGGCATGAAAGGCACTTTGCCATTTTTGGCCACTTTGGTTCCAAATCTTCTTTGTAATTGTGGCAGATATTGCAATCGCTGAGTCCTCTTTCAATGTGTTTGGCGTGGCTATAATGAATGCCGGACTCTTTACAGCCGCTCAAGAAGGCGAGCGAAGACAGCGCCACGATTAAAAACAGATAATATGGTTTTCTCATAGTATTTTGTTCTATATTTATTAAAAACTCATGCTGTACGAAAGCAATAACTGATGAAACATTTCAGGATCAGTATCGCTGTTTTCTGTCGTCCATCGGAAACTGACGTCTGATTTTTCCGTTAACAAATATTTGATTCTCAGAAAGTAGGTCCTTATATTGATCTTTTGCTCAATATCCCGTGTATACTCATTATCAAGGATTGTCTGCAGGGTATTGCTTCCGTCAAAATTGTATTTATACAAAGAATAACTAGTGCCGCATCCGAGGTCGAACTTGTTTATTTTTTTGTCAAATTCAATTCCAACATCTGCACTGTGGTCAACGCCCTTCGCATCCCAGTATTCAACCGTGAAAGTAATCCTGGAATCTTCAAGAAGAATATTATTTGCCGTAAGGGCGATAAAACTTCTGTAGTAATCGTGATTAAATGAGTTTTCATCATCGTTGTCGAGTACATTCCGGTAATCAAGCCCCCCGGAAATCCCGAATTTTTCCCCGAGCCCCTTATAGCCGGTGAGACTGAAGAGATCAAATGACTCAAAAGTGCCTAGTATCTGATAGAAAGGGGAAATATCATTGCTCTGTTCCGATAGCGAATGGAGGAACCGGTAATACGACAATTGCAGACTTGTATCCCAGTCTATTTTGTCCCATGACACTTTTGTGAGAATATCCTTGGGGAGATTGTTTAAGAGAACGTACCGACCGTAAAAATGCAGGTCTTCATAGAGCCTTTGCCATACGCTGAATCCTATTTCGTCATCATTGCTATGGTCATCATCAACAATACGAATATAATCTAACGAGGCGTGGGTATCGATAAAAGGCCGGAACGCAACGCCGCCTCCGGCAACCGTATCATCATCCGGGCTGCTGTACTGTGACGCCCTTAACCCGCCGAAAACGTGAGCTTCCACCGGGCCTACCTGCTGTTCGTATTTTGCGCCGTCAAATAAAATATTCTCAACGGAATACTGATATTGGCGGCCTAAGCGCAGTTGCGATTTTTCGAGGACAGGGTTTTTGATGTCGGCGTAAAAGTAATAGATGCGGCCGTTGACGCTTTTATTATATGTGTCAAGGATGTCCCTGAACGTGCCATCCCTTGGTTCATGCCCGTCTAAATCCTCGGATAATCTTCCGGAACCGGAAATAGAAACCTTGTTATTAAAAAAATCTTTCGTTTTAAAGCGCAGGCGCTGGTACATATCGTGGTCGTCGTCTCCGCCTGCCCAACGGCCTTCGTACTGGGAGCTGAAATTACCTGAAATAAAATTATTATAGGTAAAGCCGCTTTTCTCTGTCAGCCCCGTAATTAAATTACTATCGGTTACATTTGTTGTCTGGGCGTTAATTTGGGAAGAGAGCGATACTATCAATGCCAGTGCGGCGCCTGCTGCTTTTAAAAACAAGGGTTTAATCTGCTGATTTTTAAAAGGAGTTTTATTCGTATCTAATATGAAAAATGGATTGCAAGAGAGATGATTAATGAAGCAAAAGAGGCGCAATAAGCATCTCATTTGACTGGCGGTATTTTGTATTTTTATTAAAAACGTGTTTATAACTATTATGGGGAAGCGGATTTTCACTTGGAGTGACCAAATATTTTTTTTTATTTTCGGTAAGAGTTCGGTAAGAGCATGTTCTTTCCAATACGATAAAAATAAATCATGCATAATGCATTCAGCAGATATCAATTGCTATCTTTGCGATGTTTAGTACATTTACAGCAAAAGATACCTTTGTAATAAACGAAACGTTTGCTAAAGTTACATAATGCCGTTTCCGTTTTCAACAAAAATCTTGTTTTTGGTTTGTAGATAGTAAACATCTGTTCCTAAAGGAAATAGTATTGCGTTGGTGTTTTTAATACTATAATATCTTTTTTTAAAAACCTCTTCATTTGGTAATATTTTAGTTTTTTAAAAAAGTAGGGGCGAAGCATTTGCTGTAAATTGTCATAAATACCTTCATATCCAAACGGGCAAATGCTTCGCCCCTACACTGCGATTATTGGAATTTTTCAAAAAACTAAAGTGTTACTTTTTTGTAAGTTTTTCTGTAACTATTCAGCGTAAACATTACAGTTTGATACCAACATCTTCGGGAAACTCCTGTTTCTCAAAATAAAATAAGGCGCTGCAATGAAATTTGGCAAGTTTGAAATCTATCCTGTTTCCGATGGTTGCATTTATTTAGACGGCGGCGCTGTTTTTGGCGTAGTGCCAAAAGTCCTTTGGCAAAGAATTCTTCCACCGGACGAAAAAAACAGGGTGCAGTTGTCTTTGCAATGTCCGTTGGTTGTCGCAAAAAAATATAAAATACTGATCGATACCGGGACGGGTTCAAAACATAACGAAAAATTTTGTCAGATGTACAGGTTAGAAAAAAAGGCACCACTTTTGGAATCGTTGTGCAGGTTTGGTTATCAGCCCAAGGATATAGATATTGTCATCAATACACATCTTCACTTTGATCATGCGGGAGGGAATACTACCATCAATGAAAAGGAGGAAATTGTTCCTACATTCCCAAAAGCAACGTATTTTATTCAGAAAGGAGAGTTAGAGGTGGCCTTAAATCCAAATGAAAGGACAAAGGCTAGTTATGTTGCTGAAGACTTTTTGCCAATAGGCGGCACAAAATATCTCCACCTTGTTGACGAAGATGCCGTAGAAGTGGAAAGGGGTATTTCACTAGTAAAAACAGGCGGGCATACCCGGCATCATCAATGCGTCAAAATTGAATCTGAGGGACAAACAGCGTTCTTTCTGGCTGACCTGATACCCACTGCAGCCCATTTGAATTATCCGTATATTACAAGTTATGATTTGTTCCCGCTGGAAACACTGGAAAGCAAAAAAAAGATAATAAAGCAGGCCTTTGAAGAACATTGGCTTTTGATATTTCAGCACGATCCAAAAATACGAATGGGATATCTTAAAAAAGTGGATGAGAGATTTGAGATTGAAGAGGTCAAGGTCTATTGAATAGACCTTGACCTCTTAATTTTTATAATGGATTCTTTTGTTAAACCGGCTGAGCGCCCTTTATCTGTTTTCCTTTTACAATACCGTATGCCCCGCAAATAATTAAATAAAAGCTTAAAGCGGAAGATAGCGCCAACTCCGGCGTGATGATAAAGTAGACAATAGCGGCGGAAAACTCCAAAATAACTGCCTTAATCCCCTGTCTTTTCCCGATTTTGCAGGTAATGTTAAAAAAGGGGATTTTGCTTATCATTAAAACACCCAATGTGAAAACAATGAACGGTAAAAAATTCACGATAATGTCTGTTCCAAACCGTGTGTAGATAAAGTGATGGAGTATGCAAAGCTGTGCCACCGTTCCTCCTGCAAGCGTTGATGGCAAACCTGTGAAAAAGTGCCTGGGCAGTTGTATCGCCTCTTCTTTTTGTGCGTTAAACCTTGCCAGACGATACGCGGTGCACATCATGAAAAACAATCCAAAACCCCATGAAATAACGATAGGACTGTTATTGCACATTTTCGTCATAAGGACAGCCGGCGCAATACCAAACGCCACTAAATCTGCCATAGAATCTAATTGCGCCCCGGTTTTGCTCGCGGTATTCATCAAACGTGCAAGTTTCCCATCAAAACCGTCGAGAATCATGGCAACGATTATAAGCCATGCCGCTATTTCAAGCCTTTGATTTAAAACACACATTATCGACAGAAAACCGCACATAATATTGCCCATAGTTAATACTGTGGGTAAATATTGTTTTATCTTCAAATCAAATATCTCCTTTATTTACATTGTTTAAATCCGCATCCAGCCCGAAGGCTGGACGCTACTTTTTGAAATAATTTCGTTAAACTGTTACGATCAAATATGAATATTCGTTCGCGGTAATTGAGAAAAGCAGATTAATAATTTTCAGGCATTACCATAAGGTATCGTAACAGTGTAACAAAACTTATTCCATTCAGAACTAAAAACTCTTAATTGAAAACATATTTTATAAATACTTTAAATACAGTTAGTTATAAATTAAATAGAGAACATGTAGTTTGTTGCCGTTACAGGCTTAGATCAAATAAATGCAGTAAATATACTGCATTTACGGTATTTTATTACTGCATATGAGATGAGGGTCGAAAATGTAATTGCTCAATAAATTGTGGTGATGGAGCTATTGGTATCTTATCAGTAATTTCTTTTGAATTATCCTGTCAGGCAATGCCATGCCCTACCCGATTATCACCAACCACAACTTGTTGAGAAGTTACATTTTTTAGTCTATTTTTTCTTGACACCATTCTTTTATTGTGATAATTTGTCTCAAACTCATAACTTTTGAACAGTTAGGTATATTTTATTGACGAGGAAACCGGATACTGTAAAAGATTTATGAAATAATGGGAGAGAATGCCGATTGGTAAATATCCTTGCTAAATCTTGAAAATAACTTACAGGAGATAACTGAATGGATGCATACAAAAAGTATTTAGCCGAATTTGTTGGTACATTTGCATTGGTTTTCATTGCCGCTGGCGCTGTGTGCGCTGATTTTTATTTGAAGCAGTCTGGCGGGCAAGGTTTTGGGCTTCTGGGAATTTCAATTGCTTATGGTGTCGTGGTAATTGCCGTTATTTATGCCATGGGCTATGTGTCTGGTTCCCATATTAACCCTGCAGTAACAATATCTTTTTGGATCACGAAAAGAATGGAGCCTAACACTGCAATTATGTACATAATTTCTCAGATCGGCGGAGCTATTTTAGGCGGGTTTGCATTGCGAACTATTTTTCCTGACGCATTAAGTAGTATTCATCTAGGGACGAGCACACTAGCCGCAGGCGTCTCCATTGAAAGAGGCATACTGATGGAATTTATTATATCGTTCCTCCTGATCTTTACCATCTATGGGACACTCGTAGATAAAAGGGCTTCTGGGGGTTTTGCCGGACTAGCGGTTGGGTTGGTAGTATTGTTTGGCTCGCTGGTTGGCGGGACAATTAGTGGCGGGGCAATGAATCCTGTACGCGTTTTTGGCCCTGCGATTGCTTCTGGCCAATTTACTAATCATTACGTTTGGTGGATAGGCCCAATACTTGGCGGTATTGCGGCAGGCATTGTTTATGACAAGCTTTTCGCCGAACGTAAAAAATAACGTGCAGTTGACGAAAGAGGTTTAAATAAGAAATATATAAATAGGAAGACGGCAATAGGTAGCGCATTTACCTATTGCCGTTTTTTCATTGAATTGAAGGGTTGTGCATTTGTTTGATATCGACATAGTTCTCTCCAAAATAAAGCATAAAAACAAAGAGTTTGCCGAGCCTGCCGTTACAACTATTTCCAGGAAACGAACTCCTTTTCACGTATTGATATCCTGCCTTTTAAGTTTGCGGACAAAAGATCAAACCACCAGAGCAGCCTCAGAACGGCTCTTTGCGATTGCGGATAATCCCGAAGATATGAAAAAGATCCCTTCGCAAAAACTGGAAAAACTAATCTATCCGGTAGGTTTCTACCGGAGAAAAGCGGTCACTATTCAGGAAATTTGTGAAACACTTACAAAAGATTACGAAGGTAAAGTCCCCGATGAAATAGATGAGCTGTTGAAACTAAACGGCGTTGGACGAAAAACAGCAAATTTGGTAGTTTCCCTGGGATACAAAAAACCGGGGATTTGCGTTGACGTCCATGTGCATAGGATTACTAATCGTTGGGGCTACATAAAGACAAAAACTCCGGCAGAAACTGAATGTGCCCTCCGCAAAAAACTCCCCGCAAAATATTGGTTGTGTATCAATGATCTTCTCGTTACTTACGGTCAGAATATTTGTGTCCCAATTTCACCGAAATGCAGTCTTTGCCCGGTAAATAGTTATTGTAAAAAAGCAGGGGTAACACGGCACAGATGAATGCGATTTCATAAATAATGCGAAAAAAGGCGATATACATAAATAAGCATCTGCAATGACATTTTGATAGATTGGGAAACAATATGAGACCTCCTTGGATAAGGGCAAAATTCCCGTCAGGTAAAGGTTTCACGGAAATAAGGGAGATACTGCAGGAATATCGGTTGCAGACCGTGTGCGATGCGGCTTTGTGCCCCAATATCGGCGAATGCTACAATCAAAAAACGGCAACGTTTCTAATACTGGGCGGTGTATGTACCAGAAAATGCGGGTATTGTGCCGTTACAAAAGGAACCGCTGCGACACTGGATGAAGAAGAACCATATCGGGTCGCTACGGCTGTCAGGAAAATGGGATTAAAATATGTCGTTATCACATCAGTAACCAGGGATGATATCACAGACGGCGGTGCGGGCATCTTTGCACAAACGATTCAATGTGTTCGTGATTTTGTTAATGATTGCAAGGTGGAAGTATTGATTCCTGATTTTGGGGGTTCCGTTGATGCGTTATGGACGGTATTGGATGCAAGGCCTGATGTTTTAAATCATAATATAGAAACTGTTCGCCGTTTGTATCCAATAGTAAGACCTGGGGCTGATTATGAAAGATCACTGCAATTATTGCGTATTGCAAGTGAAGAGAGGCTGCTTATGCCAACAAAATCAGGGATCATGCTGGGATTGGGAGAACAATGGGATGAGATAACAGAGGTTCTACACGATATTAAAAATACCGGTTGTGAAATAATAACGTTGGGACAGTATCTTCGTCCAAATAAAAACGCCTTACCTGCTAAACGGTATTATACACCTATGGAGTTTGAAAGATTACAACGGGAAGGAGAAAAAATGGGTTTCCGTTGTGTTGAGTCCGGCCCCCTGGTAAGAAGCTCTTACCATGCAAAGGCACAATCAGAGAGTATTTTAGAAAAAAAACCAGAAATTATACAAAAAACCCATAATTAACTCCGAAGGGGTGATATAATTTTATCTTTCATGAAACACCGGACAGTGGCGATTATGTCATCCCTTCGGGATTAGGCGTGGTTTTACCGTGTT
Organism: Candidatus Kuenenia sp.; assembly: GCF_027493735.1. Lineage (NCBI taxonomy): Bacteria > Pseudomonadati > Planctomycetota > Candidatus Brocadiia > Candidatus Brocadiales > Candidatus Brocadiaceae > Candidatus Kuenenia > Candidatus Kuenenia sp. The sequence continues at coordinate 258,895 of NZ_JAOSKF010000019.1, read as the reverse complement.
TTTCTATAATCATATTACCCCTTCGGGGTTCTCCTTTTTTCCCGGAATTTTTCAAAAAGCTAAAGTGTTACCTTTTTTTGTAACCGTTTAGCTTTTTGAAAAAACACCATGAAAAATGAATAAACAAGCAATTCCTTTATTTAAAGCGCTTACGATAGCCGGCTCCGATAGTATTGGCGGAGCGGGTATACAGGCGGACATGAAAACCATCGCGGCATTGGGAGGATATGCGGCCACTGCAATCACCGCGTTAACGGCACAAAACACGCTGGGAGTACATGCCGTCTATGAAATTCCTGCTTCCTTTGTTGCGCGGCAAATTGACGCAGTAGTATCCGATACTGGCGCCGACATCGTCAAAACAGGAATGTTGTACAGCAAGGATATCATTGAAACGGTTGCCTCCAGGCTCAAACATTATGCGCTTTCACCTGTTGTCGTCGATCCCGTCATGCTGTCAAAAAATGGAGCGGCACTATTGGCCGAAGATGCCATTCCGGCCTTGATCTCTCAATTGTTTCCCTTGGCTTTCATCGTTACGCCAAATATTCCGGAAGCCGCACATATTTCGGGCATAAAAATTCAAAATATCACAGATGCAGAAAAGGCTGCAAAATACATACACAAACTCGGCCCCGCAAACGTACTAATAAAAGGCGGCCATGCTCTGCATTCAAGTGATATAAAGAGCAGCAATACGGTAATTGATATTTTGTACACTGGAAAATCCTTTGCATATATTGAAGGCGAGTATCTCCCCGCAAAACATGTCCATGGTACCGGATGCGTCTATGCCTCCGCAATCGCAGCGTATCTTGCGAAAGGATGCGGCATCGCGGAAGCTGTTCGGCAGGCAAAAAAATTTGTCGTTCTGTGTATTAAAAAATCATTCTCTCCGGGCAGGGGATATGATGTTATGGAGCCGTTTAGTACCTTAGCGCCTTATCAGTAACTTCTTTGCACACTTCCATTCGTCAGTGCGTGTTTTTTGGCAAAATATTTAATGGTGAAATCCGGAATGCTAAATACTAAATCCGAAACAAATTCTAATGACAAAATAATTTGAACTTCTGAACAAATGCATCTTTCATATCTCGCATTTCATGCTTAATATTGTTGCCTGCCTCTGCGTTGTCGCATGCAGACAGGTATGTTTTGGATTTGTTTCGAATTTTATGTTTTGTCATTACAATTTGTTTCATATTTTGTACTTCGAGTTTAGTATTTTTTATACCTTACTTGTTTGGTTCTGGCTATGCCAGTTTAGGGCATTACAATTCCCTTGAATTAGCTTGTTTAGGCTGTTATACTTTTTAAAAGTGGCAAGCCTCTCCTGATTTACATCGCGATAAATATCTCTTTTAAATTCGTTGTTTGTAGGTAATTGAGGAAGCGATAGTATGCAACAAGCCGTTAGCCTGGAATCAAGCGTGCTCGTATTAAACAAGTTTTTCATGGCGCTCCATGTAATCTCTGCGAAACGGGCATTCACATTGCTATGTAAGCACATTGCTGAGGTTGTTTCCGTGGATGAGGGAAAATATAATTCCTATAATTTTGAAAGCTGGAGGGATGTTTCTTCGTACAAGGTCTCGCTCGGTTTAACAGACGACGACACTACGAGTTGGGTAAAAACTGTTTCCTTTTCCATTGAGGTGCCAAAGATTATCCGGCTCTTAACATACGACAAATTTCCTCAATCTTCTTTGAAATTTAACAGAAGGAATATTTTTGCCAGAGATGAAAATAAATGTCAATACTGCAGCAAACGTTTTCCGGTTTCAGAATTAAGTTTTGATCATGTTATACCAAGGGCGCATGACGGAAAAACCACGTGGGAAAACGTGGTATGTGCATGTACTGAATGCAACAAAAGAAAAGGCGGCAGGACTCCTGAACAGGCGGGAATGAAGTTGACCAGAATACCCGTAAAACCAAAACACAGCCCTGTATTGAGATTGAAACTCCGGTTTGAAAAATATGAATCGTGGAAACAATTTTTGGACGAAGCGTATTGGTCGGTTCCATTAAAATAGTCCCCCCCCTACCAAAGCCTTCATACAATAAACTATCGACACAGTAATTAATCCAGCTTTGCCTTGTCCACATCTTCAATAAAAAAATATTATTTGTGTTTGATAAGGAAAGAGCTTTCCGGCATACTGCCTGAGATTCTCCGGCAAATGCTCTATCTGTTATCGAAAATATACGGGTTTTCCATAAAAACTCGTATTTTTTTTTACAGAAAAGGCATTTTGAAAACATACCGGCTGCCCGTGCCAGTAATCAGCGTCGGAAATATTACTACAGGCGGAACGGGGAAAACCCCTGTTGTTGAATACCTGGCAAAATATGCTGGGAAAAAAGGCAAAAGGGTTATTATCATAAGCCGCGGATACGCGCCAATGATGCAACAGGGAAAAGATGCTGCAAGCAATGAAATGTGCAATGATGAACACCTCTTATTTAAAGAGAATATCCCCGGCATAATGAATATATTGGGAAAAGACCGGGTAAAAAGCGGCTGGGAAGCCATAAATCGCCGTCAGGCAGAGTGCTTGTTGCTGGATGATGGTTTTCAGCACCTACGGCTTTTACGGGATATGGACATTGTTCTTATTGATACACTGGAGCCTTTTGGATACGAATACACTTTGCCCCGTGGATTATTAAGAGAACCATTGGAAGGATTAAGAAGGTCAGATCTGTTTCTATTGACTCATACAGACCAAATTAGCCCTGAAAAAAAACAGACGGTAATCAACCGGCTCCGTGAAATTGCAAGAGATGTTCCCGTAATAGAATCAATCCACAAACCAGTGCGTCTGGTTTTAGCAGCCGATGAAAAATCGTTTGGTACTGAATGGTTGGCCGGAAAGAAGGTTTTTGCTTTCTGCGCAATCGGAAATCCGTTATCGTTCAGGAAAAGCCTTGAGAGTTTAGGAGCGATACTGGTTGGTTTCCATGAATTTCCAGACCATCACGCATATACTCCTTCGGATCTGCATATTTTAAACGGCGAAGCCAGATGCGCCTCTCCCGATGCAGTCGTCATTACGCAAAAAGACCGTGTAAAACTAGGAAAAGACCTTGCCCGCTGGACGTTACCGGTATTAACGCTGAAGATGGAGATTTGTATTACAAAAGGAAGTGAAATTTTGCATAAAAAGTTAGATGAGAAATTAAATTGAAAGGAAAAGAATAAATGGCTCATAGTATTAATGAAGAATGTATAAATTGTGCCGCATGTGAAAGCGAATGTCCGGTAGAGGCTATTTCTGAAGCAGGAGATGTGCGGGTAATTGATGAAAGTACCTGTACTGACTGCGGAAATTGCGTCAGCGTTTGTCCTGTAGACGCAATCATTGCCCCATAATCCAGGGGAACTTAAGGGAACCACAGATTTCACAGACTTCGTCGTGATCTCAGTCGAACGATTGCACAGATTAAAAACAGGGTGGCACGGACAAACAAGTTTGTCCGTACCACCCTGTACCTAAGTGTTACAATATTTCTTGTTTTGTCTCATTAATGCCAGGAACAATAGATGGAAAATCAGCATCATTGCGAAATCAGGAAATATACTCCTTTAGATCTTGGAAAGATTAGTACCTATTCAATAACAGAACGACAGAATCTTTCCAATATTCATCTTTTTGCCAAACCAACAGAACCCACTGACGGAATAAAGGCCTTTTTCGAATCTTTGCCAGAAATACTGGCTTCGGCAAATCTGCGCAAGGTTATTGATGCAATAGTCCTGGCGCGACAGAATAAGCGTCCGGTGGTAATGTCATTTGGGGCGCACGTAATCAAATGCGGTTTGTCACCGCTCATTATTGATTTGATGAAACGGAATATTATAACCGCCCTTGCAATGAATGGGGCTGCCGCTATTCACGATTACGAAATATCACTGATCGGCGCAACCTCGGAAGATGTGGCAGAAAGTCTGAGGGATGGAAGCTTTGGAATGACAAAAGAAACTCCTGAAGCATTTCAAATAGCCTCTTCAAGGGGAGCAACTGAGGGCATCGGATTGGGAAGGGCAATGGGAGAAAAGATTATTGCGGATAACAAAGCCTATACCGATCTGAGTTTATTGGCCTGGAGTGCGAAACTGGATATCCCGTCCACCGTACATGTTGCGTTCGGCACAGACACTATTTACATGCATCCTAACATTTCAGGCAAAGACATGGGCGAATCCAGTCATATTGATTTCAGGATACTTGCTTCAATAGTATCCGATTTGGAGGGTGGCGTCTGGCTCAACGTTGGGTCTGCTGTCATCATGCCGGAGGTGTTTCTTAAAGCGCTTACCATAGCAAGAAACGTGGGGAACAAAGTGGAAAATTTTGTAACGGTAAACATGGACATGATCCAGCACTACCGGCCGCAAACCAATGTATTAAAAAGGCCTACCCGTACCGGATACGCACTCACCGGACACCACGAAATCATGTTCCCCCTGCTCAGAATGGGCATTCTTTCAAGACTTGGCTCTGAAAATGAGTAAAAAAAATACCCTATTGAAAATATACCGCAAAATGTACGATTCTCTGGGACCTCAACAATGGTGGCCTGGAGAAACACCGTTTGAAATTATCATTGGCGCTATATTGACCCAGAATACCAATTGGTCAAATGTTGAAAAGGCTATCAATAATATAAAAAAAGTAAACAAACTTACCCCAAAGGGAATACATTCGCTAAGTTTGCCGGAACTGGCGGAACTGGTCAGGCCTTCAGGGTTTTTTAATGTCAAGGCAAAGCGTGTTAAAACATTTGTCAACTGGCTGTTTTCAAAATATGAGGGCAATCTCACCGCCATGTTTCATCAGGACTGCCGGACGCTTCGTGAAGAATTGCTTAGCATAAACGGCATTGGACCGGAAACGGCGGATTCGATTCTGCTTTACGCAGGCAATATGCCTACTTTTGTCATAGACGCCTATACGCACAGGATATTTTCGCGGCACGGCCTTGTTCCTGAAGAAAGCGCTTACGATGAAATGAAATCTTTTTTTGAAGACAACCTCCCCGAAGACACTAAATTATTCAATGAATACCATGCCCTGATCGTGAACATCGGAAAGTTGTTTTGCAAACCCAAAAGGGTGTGTGAACAGTGCCCTCTGCTTGAGTTTTTGTAACTATTCGGAGTAAACACTACGGTCTAACATGATAGCATCAGGCGCTTATCACATCACATCCTTTGTTGCCCAATGGCGCCCATCAGCCGCAACGCTTTTTGGCGTCGGCTGGATGGGATTGTTAGTCAATAATTCCTCACGCCGCGTGTAGCGGCGCCAACTCTTTATTGCTGATTCTCGACAACCCAAGCTTTACCAATACACAGTTAATATCATCAGCAGTTACATTGGATGGCGCCGTGATCTCAATACCTATAGGATTACCGCTTTCACCAAAATCAATAATTAGTCCCTGACCCGCCTTAGCAGTTTTACGGCTTTTCTCCCCTTGCTGACGTGGTAAATACAGATATGCAGCAAGTGGCTGACCGTGACGAAATGTTACTTCAAGATATGGCTCTTTCATTTCATTCCTCCCAAACTGGATATGCAGTAATGACTACGAGTAAATTCGAAGTACTATCTGGTTCAACAATAACTTCCCAGGGATGTTGCAAGTGATGTGTCGTAATAATCCAACGTCCTTCTATTATGTCCTGGTGATACGATTTCGCATGATGTAACATCTTTCTCAGATCAATCTCATTAAATTGACGATCAATCATACGTTTTAGCACATGTGGGCATAGCTCCAATTCCCAATCCCACCAATTTGGCCATTGATTTTTCTTCAAATTCAATCGTTCTTTAAAAATTTTGCAATTCTTTGAGTTTTCTCTCTTAGGCTAACGACCCAGCTCACTTGCCCGCCGGTCACGACCGATAACATGGCCGAAGTTAATAAAGGTGACTTTGTTCAGAGACCCGCCGATGTTCGCGGGTCAAGTGCAGCCGCTGGTTAGCGATTTTTATATGATTCTGTTCAGTCGTTTCCCATTTGCTTTTCTATGGAAGATAATGTTTTTTTGCTCTCTTCCATATCCGGATTGATTTCAATAGCTTTTTTCAGGTAATCAATTGCTTTACCTATATTTTGTTGGCGTAAAGCTGCAATACCTAAATTATGGAAGGCCCAAGCCTTATCTCTATTTGTCAGTTCAAGTTGAATAGATTTTAAAAGAAAACTTTCCCCTTCGGGCATATTCCCACGTTGAATATCAATTGTTCCCATTAGGAAATATGCCAAGCCGAAGTCAGGGATTTTTTTCATGAGACCCTCTGCTATTGCATAAGCTTCATCATATTTACCATCGTTAAAAAGGTTTCTCACGTTGCCAGCCGCCTCACTATATTCTGATAAATAAGAAACACCTTTACTTGCCGCAATCCTACCATCCGGAAGCAGTTTCGGTGAAGTAAGGCTAAGTTTGCCGACCTCAGCCTTTAACTCTTCAATTTTTTGATCTTTTTCTGTTACAGTCTTTTGATATTGATCAATTTTAACAAGAAGATCGTCATTGCTTTTAACAAGACCGTCGATCCTGGCATTCTTTTTCCCAATACTTTCCTGCAGTTGGGCCACATCAGCCTTAATACTAATATTTTGACCGACATAAGTAAGGATCGTGCCAACAGCTATAAATATGATCCCTATTATTGTTATCAAATGCATGGATTTACCTCGCTAGCGTTTAAATCAGAGGCGCGGCTTTTTGCGTCCCCTGCATTTTTTTGTTGGGCGCTAACTCCACCAAATCAAATCAGATGTTGAGTATTCTGCCCCCATTTCTTTACTTGGTGTATATGCCTGTAGGCACTCAAGTAGAGACTTTGAAACACCATTGCCATATGGGTTTGATATAAAAACTTTGGGAGGATATTCACCGTCCCGTCCATAATCTAAAGGTCTGTCACCTGCAGCCCTCATTAATTGGTGCAAATGTCTAATTAACACAACCCCATCTACATTTGGAAATGTATTTTTATCTGGGTCAAAGGAGTTTGGAGTAAAAAGACCACTCTTCTCGTGGAGTAAAGCAGAAATGGGTTCGTAAATAAAATCATCCCAGACAACGACAAGGACTCCACTGAACTCAGGATTTTCTTCTTTGAAAGGCCTAAACTTACTCTCTGCACTTATAAGAAAATCCTTCAAAGGATTATCGCGAGGGTAAGTAATTCCTTTTTCGGCATCTGGTAACTGCTCAATTTCATCATTTGTGAAATTTCGAGCAGAGAGCTGGGTCGGGTTGCTTTGTAGAATTTTGATATGCGAAAGCAAGGACGGTGCTTTAACTTCAATACCAAATGTTTTGCTTCCTCCTTCAATGTTCAACTCTGGTTTTTTTTTACTTGTTTGGGTTGTTGGTTCCCACTGAAAAATTGCTTCAAACGGCCACTCGTATGTTAATAATTTATGGATAACATGAAGTTCTGAAATTCTTTGTAATAACTGTTCGTAGTGTGACTCATATTTTTCTCGCCCAGAAATGGATGCTATTGCATCAATAAATCCCTTAGCAAAACCGGGTAGTTTTTTATTACAGTCTATACATGCATTGACAATTGATTGTGCAAATGGATGATCAGAACCCCTACGGCGATAATCAAAATGATATGCGTAGTAGTGCCAATTCGAAAAAATTTTTGATTCGAATATGTGTTGATACAAATCATCTTCGGTAAGGGTGTCTTTCATTGTTTGGTCCATTTATTTGTATTTAAAACGCCCAACCATTGATTATCACAATCAATTGCCCTGATAACTTGATAAAAGTACTATTATCAGGTAAAATTATTATGTAAAAAATTACCTTATAATTTTACTTCATAGACAATATAGCTTAGGAGAAAAAGATGTCAATCAAAAAAGAGAAAAGGTTGCTCGATGAAGTGAAAGATATAATGAGGCTTAAGCATTATTCCATCCATACAGAACGATCATACTGTGATTGGATTAAACGATATATTCAAAATACCACCGAATGACCAGTAGAGAGGATTTAAAGGACAGTGAAGAAAAAATAGAGCAATTTTTGATCCACCTTGCCGTGAAATCTGGCGTTGCCCCTTCTACCCAGAACCAGGCTATGAACGCACTTGTATTTTTGTACAAGAAAGTTTTAAAAGTATCATTAAAAGAAGAGATTAATGCTATACGTGCACAGAAGAAGATGAATATTCCAGTAGTCAAACCGATGGAGTCAAACCTTATCTATTGACAAAAGAGTCGATAGCATAATCGCTCCGGATAGCTCTGTGAGGGACGATAGAAGGCAATTCTTGTTGAAAAGGATTCCTGTCTTTTAGGGCTTTCGCGTTATATCCACTTAAACCCTGTTAAGATTACTATGAAAAAGTGTTAAGGAATGTCAAGCCTGACAAAACAGAGCCATCAAAATCTTAAATGTATGATCGTTTTGGTGGAAAACACTTTATTGTCAATAGGTTAGGTTTGACCCCGCGAATTCCTCAGACCACCGCAATGTTCACATTGCAGAAGTGTAAACATGCACCTCTTCATCAAGGCGATTCTTTAATCTATCTTTTTCTATTTCAAGATCATATCTTGCTTGAAGATTTATCCAAAACCTTTCTGAAAGACCAAAAAACCTTGATAGTCTTAAAGCTGTATCTGGAGTTACAGAACGTTTGCCCTGAACAATCTCATTTATTCTGCGTGCAGGTACATTAATATCTTTAGCCAGCCGGTACTGACTAATACCCATGGGTTTGAGAAATTCTTCCATCAGAATTTCACCTGGATGAATTGGATCTAATATCTTTTTTGCCATCGTTACCTCCTAATGATAATCTACTATTTCAACGTTGTAAGCATCTCCTCCACGCCATTCAAAACATATACGCCATTGATCATTAATACGGATACTATATTGCCCATTCCTATCTTTCGATAGTTTTTCAAGATGATTATTCGGTGGTATACGTAAATCCATCAGGATTTCAGCACCTTCAAGTATTTCAAGTTTTCTTCGGGCAGTTTTTTGTATATCCCGTGGAAGTTTGAGTGATATTCGACGATTGAATATTTTCTCTGTTTCTTTGCAAGCAAAGTTTTTTATCATTTATAAGATAGTATTGCATCTCGTTAATAATGTCAAACGTTATTATCACTTCTTTAACATAACGGGAAGTTCGGCGGCGCGGGTCAACGCGTCCGCGGTAACGCTTGGTTATAACTTTAATATCTCATTTTTAAATATTCAGTTACTTGAAATTTCTTCATATATGGTTTTGACCTTATGTCATTCATTAATTCCCAATAACAATGTTTAGCAAAATCACCCTTTATTTCGTCTGGATATGTGTAGTGATACCTTTTAATATCTTTGCTTGGTTCATAAACTATGGGGCGGTGGAATTCTGGTTGAAGATACTCATAGATACCCCACCTTATATTATTGAGAAACTCAGCTATCGCACTGCTATGATAAGAAAAGATATCATCATGAAACCATTGATAAAATTCTTCAATAATAACCAGCGCGTTATCATCGCTTAAAGTAATTCCGTTTCTATTGAATATTGTTTGTAACTCTTTTACTACCCCCGAAAGGCGGCTGAAATTATGTTTTGAGATATTTCCACAAATTTTAATAAACTCGACTCTTTTTATAGATAAATTGGTTTCTAATTCTATTGAAGGGAGCCATATTTTTTCCACAACAACTTCTATTGAAAGCCATTGCCTAAAATCGCTGACACAATTTTTAAGGTTTTCGATTGAGTTGTTTTGTTCAAATTTGGGTGAATCACAAACTGATTGGAGAGCACTAAGATAAGTTGATTGTTCACCTAATACCTTTTTATCAGAACACGAGAGGAAATCGACAAGAATGATATTGAAAAATTTTTTATGGGTCCTTGACGAAAATTGAAATTGAGAATAAGGATCATTTCCTATCACGTTCCCTATTTCAAAATTAACCATTTCATCAATAAGCTCTTTGACAGCCTTAATAATAATCACTTCGCGTTCAGTATCGGTAAATTTCATTTCCATATGTTATAACATGAATTAGCCGTACTAATAGCCGTCTTATAAGACGGCTATTAGTACGGCTAATATTTTCACCGGTGACTTATTATACGGCTATTCGGGCATATAATAACGTTCACGAATATTTTGCCGGTAATATATCTTAAATTATCTAAATACTGCAATATTTTTTTTCAAAGTAAAAATTACCTCTAAGTCTAAACCTACATTACTTGATGAGGTGCATGATGCAAACCGGGTAAAGCGCTATAGCATGGGAACAGAAAAGAGGTGTGTTAACGGGATTAAACGCTTTATCATTTTTCATGGAAAGCGGCATCCGTTACACATAGGAGAACATGGAGTCAGTAGATTTCTTTCTCGTCTTGCAATTAAGAAACAAGTGTCTGCTTTCACACAGAATCAGGCATGAAGCGTCATTGTATTTCTTTATCAGGAAGCGCTTAAACAAGAACGCGGATAAGCTCTATTGTCTTGATACCGCTTCTGCAACATAGAGTTTTCTTGATATGATAACCTAAAAATAAGTCTCTTTTGTAGTACGAGTCAGGGAGAATGACTCCTTTGAGATAATCAAAAGAACATACACTAAGGATCTAAAACATCAACAGTGGTTTATGGAATTATATAACCATTACCCTCTCGGGGGAGAGATACGTTTTCATTTTTCAACACAACTTCACACTATTTATCCCTCCCACTTTTTTCTGATACCACAAAAGGAGGCATTGGAATGTTTTTGATAACATCCGGCGATTCCCAATCATGTAACAAACTATCAAACATACACCTATTCTCGCCTCGAACATAATAAACACCTGGCGGCAAATAGCACCCTTTATCCATACACATCAGGTGCCTCCTTTCCGGAAAAAAGTGGTAAAAAGTAATGTGTTTCAATACCGGGCAAAAAACGCGCAGACGCGGGTACACTGGTACAGAACAAGAAATGTTACGCTGTCTGCGCAAAAAAAGTCGGTAAAAGTTTGCCAGTGTACCTGGGTATCTTCTCTAAGAAACAATTCGATAAAGTAATTTGTTCTAATTCATAAAATTTTTTTAGAATTAACGAAAGCTAAATTTCCATCGCCATTCATTGTGAACAATTATAAGAATTCTCACGCCACCTTCTGTTATCCTATTTTTCTTTTTCTGACAATACTAATTCAAAAACAATGTAATGCAAGATGAATAGTTGTCAAAATTCAAGTTTTTTTAACACGATACCTTTAGAAATTTATTTTGGTTTTGGAAACCAGAATTAAAATGGACATGCCATAAGCGCACAAATTAATGGCCAAGACCAAGGCCATGTAAAGCATTCCTGCCAGCGGGAAAAAAACAAAAACTAAAACACCCATGATCAGAGTAACAATCCCGGCGATCAGCATCCAACCCCAGCGTGGAGAAGGGCGGAATGCAAAGGCCATAACGATTTCAAGCGAACCTTCCAAAAGGAGAAATACACCGATCAGGATACTGAGTCCCATAAGCCCTGCGGCAGGAAAAAGCAGCATTATTCCTCCCGCGATGACAGAGAGGATACCGGATAACAGCAATAGCCAACGCTCACGCCGTTTAAAAAACGCAAAGACCTGAAAACCACCGCTCAACACCAACAAAATACCGACCAGAATATTGATGCCAAGCGCTGTCGCAAAAGGCAAAAACGCCGCTAATAATCCGGAGAGTAAAAAAACAATGCCTTCAAAGATATACCAACCCCGCTGTTTTGAGATTTCTTCCTTACGCCTTTGTTTCAAGGCTCCAAGGTCAATTTCTTCTTGTTTAAATTCGTAGAATACAAACATGTTTATCTCCTTTCTGTATTGATAGAGGTTATCTCCTGAAACGGATTTCTTTTTCCCCTTGGATTTCTTCGCTGTTTTCTTGCCGGGTTTGCTTTTTTTCCATGACAACCTCTTTCTTTTTCTTGTCATAGGAGATAACAACGAAATCACCGGGCTTAAAACTTTGCCCCAGCATCTTTTCCGCCAGACCTGCTTCGACTTCTGAGCAAATGTAGCGCTTCAGCTCACGCGCACCAAATTCAGGTTTAAATCCGATATCAGACAGATAATCGATCAGGCTATCATTAAAGTCCAGCGTGATCTCCTGAGCATGGGCAAGGCGTTTAACCCGTTCCATCTGCAGGGCTATAATATCTCGAATCTGCTCTTTGCAGAGAGAGTGGAAGACAATGATCTCATCAATCCGGTTGAGAAATTCCGGACGGAACCGATGTAGCAGCTCATCCATCAATCTTGATTTCAGATCATCATAGGAAAGCTGCTCCTTTTCTTCTTTTCGGGAATTTTCCTGAATGAGATGAGAACCGATATTACTTGTGGCGATAATAATCGTATTGGAAAAATCAACCATGCGTCCTTTTCCATCCGTTAAACGTCCGTCATCAAAGACCTGCAACAGGATGTTGCAAACATCAGGGTGCGCTTTTTCAATCTCATCCAATAGCACTACAAAATAAGGGCGTCTGCGCACACGCTCGGTGAGTTGTCCCCCCTTCTTCATAACCAACATAGCCTGGAGGGGAACCTATCATACGCGCCACGGCATGTTTTTCCATGTATTCAGACATATCAATACGCACCATGGCATCTTCATCGCCGAATACCATTTCAGCCAATGCCTTGGCAAGCTCAGTCTTACCGACACCCGTCGGACCCAAAAACAAGAAGCTGGCAATTGGTTTACTGACTTCACATAAATCGGCGCGAGACAGGCGCACGGCAAGGCTCACAGCTTTGACAGCCTCTTCCTGGCCGATGACACGCTCATGGAGTTTTTCTTCCATTCTCAGGAGTTTTTCCCGTTCTTCTGCCGTGAGATCACTGACCGGGATACCGGTCAAAGAGGATACGATTTCAGCAATATTCTGCATTGTAACAACCGGCGTTTCGCTGCTGCGGTTTGCTTGACATTCCTTATCCTGTTCATCGACATGCTTTTTTTTGACTTCAATATTGGCATGTATTCTTTGGCCTTCTCATAATCCTTTCGTGTATTTGCGGACTTTTCCTCTCGTTCCAGGGCCTTGACTTCATTTTGCATCTTCAGAATTTCTGATGGGCGAGAAGTTGCGCGAATACGCACACAGGAAGCGGCCTGATCAAAAGGTCTATCGCCTTATCCGGCAGATAGCGATTTGTCACGTAACAATCGGACAATTCAGCCGCCGCTGCAATCGCCTCATCTGAAAGACTGACCTTCTCATGCGCTTTTTCGCGCAGCTTTTTGCAAAATATCCTTGGCATCGTCACTCAGGTAATTGTCCAGGTCTACAGACTCGCGGTCACCAAGATTTTGGTGTGCACGGTGGGAGATATCCGATGGCTCATGACCAATAACACTGTCGAAAGGATCTCGGCCACCAAAAAAAGTATCAAAAAGTGAACCGCCAAACATGGATTCAAGTGGTGAACGGAAACCACAGCCGCTGCGGCCACCCGCTCGATGCAGCAATTTCTGATAATGGTCATCGCAGAGCTCTCTGGTTTTACGAAGGCCGTTTTCAATAACTTTTGCACGATAGGCGGCTGGTGCACTGCAAACATCAAATCTTCCGTTGCCCATAATATTAATCCTTTCTTTGTGTAGTATTAGAATTATCGGTCGAGTAGACGGCTTGAGTACGCCAGCCGTCTACTCGATCGAATTATCACATGTGCCGTTTACTCTTCTAACATATGTGGAATAATTTATTTGTCTTTTTGCCTTCTTTTGAAATATAAATATTTAACAAGCGATCATGTTTTTCAACCTTTATCTTAATCGGGATCGACATGTTCAGGTAATCTCATTGTACTTGTAAAAAACTGTGTAGCATCTTTAAACATACTATCAAGCGAACGCCGGTGCAAGTAAGGCATGTGCCCACCATGATATACTTTGAATTATACCTAAATCCTGCAAACGATTTTCGCAATGCGAAAAAGGGATGTACTGTCTCCATCTGCGGTATACTTACCACTCTCAAAAGACTAAAAAAACGAAATACAACGTCGGTTTTCTACTGAAAAACTACATCCAGTGACATGCGTTCCCACTTTTCCCATTCCTCCTGATGGAGAAATTTCTCCGGCAATTTTAATGTCATCTGCCGGCTTCTCTCCACCAGTTTCCCTGCCACACGGATTAACCACAGTCTCATCGTCTTTACTTCCCACTGTTGTATCACTCCACCACTGAGCAATCCCATCCACTTCAAAAGATTATACGCTAACACCGCACACTGAAATAGCGCAGCATTGGCCAAAAATTCACCCGTACGTATGTGCCCCGCATTCATCTGTCCTTTACTCTCTTCTATCAAAGTCTCGCAGGTAGCCCTCTTTCCATAACAACGATGCGCTTCCATCGGACTTAACCGCTCCGTTGTAACGTAACAAAAATACTCATACACGGACACTTCTACTAATTTCTTTTCTCTTTTGACCAATTGCCGCACTGCCACAAAACGTCTCGCACGATCCCACCCTGCACATCGATACCAAAATTCAGCCTGTTCCCATCCTGGCTCCCCTTTCACCTCATTCCATTTCTGCCCTTCAAGCAATCCTTCCAGATTCTTCAGCTTTACCTTAATCAGATATCCCGCCAATATTGACTCAAGGTATTCAAGTAATTCTCCGGTAAAAAAACCGCTGTCTCCCCGAAATACCACCCTTACCCCCTTATTCATGTACGCCATACATTCCTTCATGAACTCTACTACTCCGTTACTCGTGTAGGCGCTTCCACAGCGGAACCAACTATGTAATACCTCCTTTGTTTCTGCAATAAATGCCATTAAGGGATGATACGCCTTCTGCCCCTTCTTGTGCGGATTATATCCTACCTCTGCACCCTCCTGTTTCCCATATACACCATCTACGGTAGAATCAACATCTATCCATACTTCGCAAAGAGCACTCCTGAGTTTATGGCCTGATCTCACCGCACGCTTCCATATCTTTCCCCTAAACCGGTGGATCACCCCCGTCAGTTCCACTATATCTCCCTGACTCGCCAGCTTCATAATACGTCCTATCGTAGTATCTACAGGTACCTCTTTCCACCCGGACATCTTCTTCAATACCTCATCTGTACACACCTTCATCACCTCTACCATCGATGTCGCCCCTGCTATCAACCCTATCACTACCATTTGTACCGCATCGACAAACTGATACCGGGCATTTGCTCCACGATCCTTATGGACCGCTTCATGGACTCTCTCCCGGAACATCAGCTTACCCATAAATTCAATACCGGTAAAAGCCCTGCATGTACCGTTAAGCCTTTCCCGCTCATCTCTGCCTTGATTTTCGGTTGTCTTTTGCTGTATTTTTTTGCTATATTCTTCATCGAAATGGTGAATCTCCTTTCAGGTGTTTTTTGTTATCAATATACCGCCGAATACCTTGGAAATCCTACCATTTCAATCCTATTCCTGCAACAAGGCTTTGCCTTGTTTGCAGGATTTAGGTTATATATTATCGCTAATCTCAGGATCCAGATCCATTTGCTTAATCGTAATCCAGGTAGCATAATATGGAGTTACCAGATCAAATACACCATGAATGATTAATACCTGCATATGGGGATTTATGCACATTGCCTGCTTTAAGTCCGCTACAGCTTCGGCAAACCCTTGTTGCCCCTGAATACCCGACCACCAGTTCCACGATTTGAACACCTCCTCATTTAAGAGGAGATAGGGTAACTCAGTCTTAAAATCCAAATGGTCACGCACATAGGTATTGAAGGCTGCTGTTACTGGTGCATTGAGCCGGTCGAGATACGGATCGCCACCAGCAAGCATCTGTCTTGCAGGATCAGAATCGACAAGTTTAATCGACCCATCGTATAAACTCACCAAACGTCTCTGGTCTGACAATAAGGCTTTAGCGAAGCGAGCCGGTGGGACGCGTCCTGCCCAACGATGCAGGATGTCCGCATGTAATCCCATCATGTTGCTCGATTGCTCAATCCAATCCGGCAGCAAGTCACCACCGGCTAATCCGGTTAAATATTCTGATAAGGCGAAACGCTCCACTTCACCAAGCGAAACACGGGGGTTATCAGCTTTATACGTTATCATGTCACTGCGTTCATGGAATGCCGCCACTGCAGTGTAGCTCGGCAGCAAGGCCACCCAAGGCCACAGGCTTCGTTCGCTGCCCCAAAGCAACCCAAAATCAATCGCCGGAGAGATGAGTACCAACCCACTTGGCACAATGCCAAAATCTGACTGAAGCAGTTTTGATAAACGTGCGACCCTAAAACCGCCATAGCTTTCTCCGGCAAGAAAAATTGGCGAAAGCCAACGTTCCTCCTTGGTCAGATAAGTGCGAATAAAGCGGGCCAGAGAGTCGGTATCTTCCACCACGCCCCAGGCGTATTTACCTATCGATTTTTCCTTCGAAGGTCTCAACTTCCGCCCTTTATTGTTTTCGGTGTCATCCTTAATCTCACGACTGTAACCCGTTCCAACAGGATCTACAAAGACCAGATCCGTAAACGATAGCCAACTCTTTGAATTATCGAGTAATCGGGCTGGCATATGGAGTACCTTTCCATCGTCACTGAACTCGACGCGTTTTGGACCTAAAGCTCCCATGTGCAGATATGCCGAGGCAGCACCTGGACCACCGTTGAAAACAAAGGTCACCGGCCGTGGGTAATCATGTTGTTCGTCAGCGGTATAACTGATATAAAAAATCCTGCTGACTGGCTTTGCCTCCTTATCCGTTATGGTCAGCGATGCTGCGGTGGCAAAATACTCCAGTGTTTTATCCGCTGTCGTCAGAGTATGTTGGGTAACGGCCCTGTTCGATGCGTCAAGAACACGCTCTTCGGCCTGCTGTTTTTCCACCTCAACCTTCTTGTTGTCTGGCACACCCAATACAATAGACGTATACATAAAGCAAACACAAATCAGCGTAAAGGCTGATATTGTGAATCGATTAGTGCTTCCTAATGTGTTAAACATTTTTAACCTTGTTCTAATGTAATCCATGGAAAAAGGCAGTCAAATCGACCGATCTTTTGAAATGGCATGATTCGGTAAAACTTACCAACTTAACACCACATACTGCTGCGCATTGCCTCTCCGAAGGAGCAGCAGTATACTTTTATCATCGCTGCTCTTCTCGACCGCACGCTTGAACTCGGCAGCATTTTTCACGGGTTCGCGATCCACCTGCATAATCACAGTGCCAGGCTCAATGCCTGCCATTGCAGCAATAGATCCTGGTCTGACTTCCGTGACCACAACACCTTCCCCCATTTTGACTCCAAATTGTTCAGCCAACTGCGGGGTTAGCGTTTGTACCGTCAGACCAAGTTTCTCGGCGCTTTGCGACGAAGTCTGTGCAGCCAGTTTTTCTCTGGTGAGCTTGCCGATTGTCACAGTAAGCGTCATTTGTTTTCCTTCCCTCAGGATAGTCAACTCTTCCGTGCTGCCCGGCTGAGTGAGTGACACTCTGTTACGGAAACTGCCGACATTTGTTACCGGTTCCCCGCGATATGCAATGATTATATCCCCTTGACGCAACCCTGCCATATCAGCCGGTGAATCGTCTGAAACCTGAGAGACAAGTATACCCTTGACCTGTTCAACACCGAACGACTTTGCAAGATCAGCGGTAAGCGGTTGAATCACAATACCAAGGTAACCACGCGTTACTTCTCCTTTATCGATCAACTGATCGGCGATCTCCCTGGCAAGATTGATAGGAATCGCAAATCCCACACCCATATATCCGCCACTGCGGCTGAAGATGGCGGTATTGATGCCTACCACCTCAGCATCCAGATTGACCAGTGGACCACCAGAGTTACCGGGATTAATCGCTGCATCTGTCTGGATGAAATCTTCATAATCGTTAATACCAATACTCGTACGCCCCTTGGCGCTCACCACACCTACGGTGAGGGTATGACTCAGTCCAAATGGGTTGCCAATGGCAACAACCCACTCCCCAACCTCCAGCTTGGAGGAATCACCCAGTTTTGCCGCCGGCATACTGCTAGCCTTGATTTCTATAACCGCCACGTCTGACTGGGGGGTCCCGACCTGTAATTTTAGCGTTATATTCAGAACCATTCTGGAATTGCACCCGGATAGTATCAGCATTTTCCACAACGTGATTATTAGTAAGGATGTATGTTTTGTCAGACAGCAATCCGTCCTTTACCTCGAACACAAATCCGGAACCCTGTCCAATAATACGGTGTTCACTTTGAGGTTTATCAGAAGGCGGTGTCCGAGGAATACCGGGGAATGGTTCACCAAAGAAACGTTTGAAAAACTCATCCCCAAAGGGCCATGAATCGCCAAAGGGTAACCGAAACCGTGTTCTCGCCGAATCAGATACTTTCGATTCAACCTGTATCATTACTTTGTTAAAATAATATGCAAAACAACCTTAATTCCCTCTATTTAAAAGGATTTATGCTTTGAAAAATCCTTGATTAATACCATACAATAAGTAGGATGCCGAACGCAAAGGCATACAAAATATATCACTTTATGAACGGTTTCAGTGGTTTTTAACAAAGTAATGCTGTATGAAAACCACAGATGGCGATACTTCCCGTGCCACAGATGCAAAGGCCTTACCGGTCTGGCGCAGGTCTTTAATACCGTTGTCTTCTAATGCATAGGCTGGCATTACACTAAAACAGAAAAGCGTTACGTGCAGCATCATTAATTTTATCTTCCTCGTATTCTCCTGCATCCTTAATTTCTATTGCTACCGTTGCCGATCTTAATCAGTTTAAAAACTAATCTTGCAAACCTCTCTTTACATAAATTGTCTCCTCTTGCCCATAAATTTCGCCTATCATGGAGGCGCTGTCATTACATAAAAATGCTCCAATAAGCGCCTCCATAATAACCAACAACAACATCATTCTCCCTTTATTTCAATCTTACGCACATTTTCCTGCGCTTTTCCACTCTTAGGCAGATTGATTTTCAACACCCCTTTTTTGAACGAAGCCTTCACTTTTTCCTGGTCAACTTCACAGGGAAGTTGCAGAGAACGGTAAAAGGATCCGTAACTTCGCTCTACATGATAGTACTCTTTGTCCTTTTCTTCCTTTTCCTGTTTCTTCTCCCCTTTAATAGTGAGCACATCGTCTCTTAAAGTAATTTCAACATCATTTTGATCCATTCCCGGCACTTCTGCGATAATCTCAATTTCTTTGTCATTTTCACTTACATCTATCTTCGGTGAAAACTCGGCGAATCGCTCTTCCTTTAATGGGAGGGACGGGAATCTGTCAAACCCTCTGAAGAAATCGTCAAATAATCGGTCCACTTCTCTCTGAAGGGTCGCTACAGGGTGTTGCAGTCCTGATAGTGCAGGCTGCTGTTTTCTTCTATTCCAGGTTATTAAATCTTTCAAGGCCATGGTCGACCTCCTTTCTTATCAATTAAATGTTACATGAATGTACAAAACTTTTTTCTGCATGGTACAATAAAAATCTGAAACAGTCGGGGGAAACAGGACCTTGCAGTTCCTCACATATCAACCATTATTTCTTTCTCTCCTGAGTTTGCTCAGTCTTCTCTTCAGTGTGAGCTTGACCGGTTTCTTTGCTAAACAAATTGACTGCCCGCTCCCAGAACTTGCGAATCTTAGATGCCGCTCCTTTTTCTTCAATCTTTGTCGTCAGCTTGGTGATATCATCCTCAAGCTGTTTCACAATTTTCTTAGCCTCCTCGTCTTCCAGCAGTGCTCGGTATGTTCCCAACTGGATTTGAGCCAGTCTCAAGTTGTCCTGTGCAGCTTCGTGCTTACCCTCTTCAACCATGCGCTCAGCCAGCCTTAACGCATGCTGTACTTCTACAAGCGGATTGTCTACCTCATGGAAAACGAGCTTTACACCTTTCGTCTGCGCAAGGGCCAACTGGACCAGTGCTTCGTCCGGCTTTCCCTTGTCCAATAAAGACTCTGTATGGTTCAATTTTCGCTCAATATAGCTGAGGTCTACAAGCACAGATGTATAAATGACATCAACATCTGCAAGTCGCAGTCCTTTAAGTGCCGCCTCCTTCTCCTTGGCGTCAATGATCGGTTCTACAATTTCCATAGCGATAGTGCCCTCATATAAGGCAATCTTGTCGTCCTGGACCTTGTCAACCTCCCGATAAACCACTTTACCGCTGACATCTTTCACCGATGTCGTCACCGTAGTAACGGGGAGTAATTCCCTCACAACCTGCGTCAGCCTCTGAGCATTCTTGATCTCCGGTTTTGCAGCTTCGGGGTTCTGATCGATGAGACTTTTTGCTGCATTGTTCAGATGATTGACGATACGCGAAGTCAAGAGAGATGCTTGGTGCTTATCCTGCGCAGACAAAGCGCCTTCAGTGTACCGTTCTACGGTTGTCTGATAGCGTTTACCACTGCCAAACGTGATGTATGATTGATCCCGCTGCTCTCCGCCACCCAATGCCTTTTCTGAGGCGATGACAGTCGCGCACATAAACAGAGAGAGAGCAATTAATGCAACCACACCAGAAATTACTGTACCTTTTCGATCATGAAAAAACTTACGAATTACGTTCATTTCTTTCCGTTTCTCCTTTCTCATACTAAAAAGTAATATATTATATTACGACATTACGACATAATATTACGACAAAAAATCCTTCCGTATTCGTTAATACTCACAGGCTGTTTCTCATCTCACCTGGCGTTAACCGCTTCAATCAACCGTACGTCACGCCACTCTCTGTTATCCTATCTGAATCTTCTTTGGTTGTGCTTCCGGCGCCTTTGGCAGTGTCAGGGTCAATACACCGTCTGCCAGTTTTGCATCAATTTTTCCCGTATCAATGATATTTGATACGGTAAATTTCCTGGTATAATGACCTACATTGTACTCGGTATACACCGGATTAAGATGTTCATACGGCGTAAAGTCTATTTTTGCATCAACCTCCAGGACATTATTTTCCAGCACGACATTTACATTTTCCTTTTTCACACCCGGGACATCCATGGTGACGACCAGACTTTTATCGGTTTCAACGATATCCGTCATGGGAATATAATATTTGCCTTGCACCGTTTTCTCTCCCTTATATTCTGTTTTTTCCGGTTTCTGACTTTCAACCGTTGCTACTTCCTTTGTTTCATTACTCATACCATCCTCCTTTCAGGGTTATTATTGAATTGCAATACGTTTTGGTTTCTCTGACTCCGCACGGGGCAGAGAGATTACCAGAAGGCCATCTATATACTCTGCTCTGACCTGATCAGATTCTACGTTAACCGGTAGTCTCAATGTCCTGTCAAATTTGGATGCAGTACGCTCAATACGGTGGTAACTGACATTTTCGCCGTAGTCGATCCTGCGTTCTCCGGATAGCCGTAATATGTTGTTTTTTACCTCTATGTTCAGATCCTCCTTCTTTACCCCTGCTAATTCTGAAACGAGCACCAAATCGCCATCTTTTTCAAAAATATTCATCGGCGGATACACCCCTCTACTGGTCGTAGTATTCTCAAAAAAACCCGTGTCGCGCGCCAGGTCCATTGCCTCCTGAAGCCCTAATAATGTTTCCAATGTCCTTGATAATGGTAACATGACAAATCCTCCTTTCAGTTTCAGAAAAAATCAAATTACTTGACACATCAAAAATAACTCAATACATTTATACAAGAAAACCGGTTTTTCCCTTTCTGACAATGCTTATCGCAACAAATGTGCCAAATTATATAAGTTATTGCTATTTCTAATGTTAGTATATTCTGTCTGTAGAAAAAACATAATATTCCGGGAAAATGGGAACGGTTATTCCCTTTTGTGTGGATTTATATTCCCAAATCAGTTATCATTGTGCGTAAAGACGATGTACTCTTGTGTCAAATGATGGGTAATATCAAAATTATGTGTTCTGTGCTAATGCAGGATGCATTTAAATCGATATACAAGAAACAACACACAATATTATGTTATGACTGTTTGGGAAATACTTGTCTCACTCACCTAAAATCTCATCAATGCAGGTATGAATAAAAAAAAGAATTCTGTTCAAAAATGGCTCGTTCCGTATAACGGCGATAAGACCGATGTTCCGCCTTATTTCTTTACCGATGATGGAAGCATTGACAAATCTATAATAGATAACCTTGATTCAGATGTTATTCTTTTGGACAGAGATCTCAACATTGTACTGATGAATAAGGCAGCGGAAAAGACATGTGGTGTGAGTTTTCACGAAGTAAAAGGTACCAACTATATGGCGTTACGACTGAAATCCTTAGAACAAGAGCTGTCAAAGAACTTGAATAATGTCCTTCAAACGAAGAAAACCTTTAATATTGATGTAAGGACGACCATGATATACACCCATACGATCAAAATCCAGACCATCAAAGAGGTAAAAAGTCCGCTCGATTTCTGAGGAATTCTATGTAGACCAATTAAGGTGCATATCAACCGTTTCAGAACCTACTCTGATAGAAAGGGTATGATCACTGGATGGATAGAAAATAAGAACCTTTACTATTTCAGATTACACAAAATGAATGCATTATTAATAAAAGGCGGTTATGTAGTAGACCCTGCTTCCGACTTTGAAGGATACGCTGACGTTCTTGTAAAAAATGGGAAAATAGAGGCGGTGTCACCCAATATTACCACCAACCCCTCTGTCAGGATTATTGATGCAACGAATAAACACGTCATCCCAGGTCTGATAGAGTGCCATGTTCATTTTCGTGAACCAGGGCTTGAATACAAAGAAGATATCAGAACAGGCTCACGCGCCGCTGCAAAGGGCGGATATACGACAGTGATTTGCGAGCCCAATACAAACCCGCCTATCGATTCCCCCGCCATAGTGGATTTACTCACGGAAAGAATTTTAGAAAAGAGCATAATAAAAGTGTTTGCCAAGGCATGCATTACAAAAGGTTCATTAAGTGAAGAGTTGACGGACATTGCCGCCCTTGCTAAGAATACCCGTATAAAAGCATTATCGGACGACGGCAATCCGGTATTCAACGATGCTTTAATGTGCAAGGCTTGCGAGCTTTCAGTACAACATGCTATTATTATTAGCCCACATTGCGAAGACTCTCCATTTTATTTGAATAAGATAAAAGACATTCCCGGCGCAACCCGTTTCCCAGGCGAACCTTATTCACACGAAACCGATTTTGCCAGGCGTGACATCCGCTTTACGGAACAAGCAAAAGGCCGTCTGCATATTTCCCACATAAGCCTGAAGGATACCTTGGCAGCGATACAACAAGCCAAAGAAAGAGGCATAGGAAAATTCACTTGTGAAGTGACCCCCCATCACTTATTATTGGACAACAGCTTCCGGGATAAAGACGGAAATATGCCCAGGACAAATCCTCCCTTACGGTCCCGTATGGACGTGGAAGCCATGCAAAACGGCTTGGCAAGCGGTATTATTGACGTCATCGCAACAGACCATGCCCCGCACACCGACGATGATTTAAAAAAAGGCGCTACGGGCTTTGTGGGACTCGAAACCGCCCTTGGCGTATTGCTTACTAAACTGGTACATACCGGTATCATTACTTTTAAGGAACTTATCATAAAAATGTCCGTCAATCCTGCACGCATCTTTCAAATAAACGGCGGCAGTCTTGCTGCCGGCATGCCGGCAGATATTACCATAATAGATAAAAACAAGGAATGGACGGTGGACGTTAACGTTTTTGAATCAAAGGGCAGAAACTGCCCCTTTCACGGATGGAAACTAAAAGGACAGGTTTTGACTACTATTGTTAATGGAAAGGTCGTTGTTGATAACTACAAAATAGAATGCTAATCATTATTGACGGCTATAATCTTATCTTTTCCGTGCCGGAATTGGAAAAACATGTGGAAAGGAATTTTATTGAAGCGGTGCGCGATTATGTAATATCCTTCCTCTCACAATACCGGCAGGAAAAGCACTACGATATAATCGTTGTATTTGATGGCACCTATTCAGAAACAAGCTTACCGAGAAGACTGGTTTCCGGGGGGATAAAAATAATTTATTCCAAAACGGGCGTCAAAGCGGACACCGAAATCATGAACATTGCCAGCCATGTGAAAAATCCGAAAGACGTATGTATTGTAACCTACGATAATGAAATAAAAAGACATGTTAAAAAATGCGGCTGCCGGATTTTGGACCCAAAATCACTGTACAGAGAAATCTACGATGTACTCTTTAAAGAGAATAACCAAAAACCCTCAGAACCTGAAAGTAAATGGAAAGGACCTACAGAAGGTGACGCTAAATCGTGGGAAGGCGTTTTTAAGGAAGTCACCCGTGAAGAGGTCGATTTCCACATAAAAAAAACCGGTTTGGCAAACATAAAGAAAAAACAGGTGCAAGTAACATTTGAAAACACCTGTAAAAATGAACATCAGGAAGACTCTCTCCCTGACAATAATACACAATACTGGATTCGCCTCTTTGAAGGATTAGAAAACAATGACCAAAAAAATTAAGATTCACTGGGGTATAAAATGTGCACTGGCATTTGGGTATGCATACGGCATTTATGTAGCATCATCCACAGATACCTCTTCAGTCTCCTTGCCAAACCATATCGACAAACTTATCCATTTTGTTGAATATGGGATATTATGTTTGTTCGTCTGCTGGGTTGTTTCTTCCTTTCAAATCAAATCCGCGAAGATGTTTTATCTGTTAGCCTTCGGTATAACCTCATTGTATGGTATGTTCGATGAATTCCACCAGTCATTCATCCCCCATCGTTCCGCGGATGTACTCGACTGGCTGGCGGACACTGCCGGTGCGGCTACGGCATGTTTTCTATGGCATGTTTTTATCCGTAAAAATAAGGCCAGCAACCGCTTATTGACAGACAGATAATAGCCTTTAGTACCTTATCAGTAATTTCTTTGCACACTTCCATTCGTCAGTGCGTGCTTTTTGGCAAAATATTTAATGGTGAAATACGAATATTTAATTTTTTTATCTGTGCAATTTATGTAATCTGTTGTTCCGCCTTTCGTAATTTTTTTCCAGGATTTCGCGAGTTTTTTCAATGAACGCCAGGTATTTAAAGTTTGTTTCTCCTGCCATCCTCATTTTTCTATCGGGATTTTTGTATCTCAACTCATTGCATAACGATTTTGTTTATGACGACGCATACATCATCAAGGAAAACCACTTCATTACCTCACTAAAAAATTTCCCTAAATTATTCCATAAAGATTATTTTTATGTTTCCGGAGAACTCAGTTACCGCCCTATCGTCACCATAACTTATTTTATTGACCATGCATTGTGGAATCTTAAACCCTTTGGCTATCATTTAACCAATACGGTACTCCACACCATCAACGTATTCCTATTTTTCCTCTTTACTAAATGTATTTTCAAGAACCTTCGGCAGGCTTTCATCGCTACGCTGTTCTATCTATCGCATCCTCTGTTAACGGAGACGGTTAATGCAATTTGTTACCGGGAAGATATACTTGTTTCAATTTTTTTCCTTTTAGCGTTTATTTTATTCCTGAAAACAAAAAACCACAGGCAAAGCCACACAAATAGCCACTTTACCCTTTGTTATTTTCTCTCTTGTCTCGCATACCTCATCGCCCTTTTTTCAAAAGAAATGGCGATTACATTCCCAATCCTTATTGTAATCTTCGATCTTTTGTTTTTATCTCAAAACGAAAAAAAATCTGATTCCTTAGCCCCTCTTGCAAAAAAAGTTGCTCGTTTCATGCTCTTTTACAGCGGATATATTTTTGTTACAGGTGTCTATATCTTTCTGAGATTTTTTGCCCTCAGTAATAACTTAAAAACGATAGAAATCTATCCAACAAATATTGCCACCATGACAAAGGTAGTGGCATATTATCTAAAACTTATTTTTTTACCTGTCCCCCTTAACGCGGATTATTACGTACCAGGGCATTTATCTTTTACGTTATCGTTATTTGTGGCTGCCTTGCTGATTACGTGTTTCGTTGTTATTTTTGTACGTTTCTTACGAAGGAATAGATATGTCATTTTTTTTATTTTATGGTTCTTTATCACACTTTTGCCGGTGCTTGGCATTATCCCCATCGGCAACATTATGGCGGAAAGGTATTTGTATGTGCCGATAATCGGCCTTTGTTGCACAATAAGCTATTCCTTTTTGAATAGAAAATTGTCTTATCCTATTGTTGTTGTTTTTGGCGTTATTCTGCTCTGTTTTCAAATTGGAGTGATACACAGAAACCGTATCTGGCGTAACGACGCTACACTATGGTTTAACACATTTCAAAGAGAACCGAAAAGCGCCAGGGCATGCGGCAACCTGGGCAATGCATACTTTAATAACCTGCGGTATGAGGAAGCAATCAAAATGTACCGGCAGGCGCTTGCCCTGGAACACAGCTATCCATTTATCCATTTTAATCTGGGGGCGGCTTATGAGAAAATTAGCCTTGTTGACAAGGCAATAGAAGAATATAAAGCGTCCATCTCAAATCTTAACGATAATACGCTTGCATACAACAATATTGCTATGATCTATGATAAACGAGGACGCCATGATTTGGCTGTCGAAACCTATCTCCTTGCATTAAAAGATAATCCCTATGTACCTTTCGTACACAACAATCTTGGGAATACCTATGAATACACCGGCAACAAGGAAAAGGCACTCGCTGAATACAGGGAAGCGGTAAAACTCGATAACAATTATGCGGACGCCCATAATAATATGGGCGCTGTTTATCTGAAAAGCGGAAACGTTGATATGGCCATTCGTGAATTTGAAAAAGCCATTTATTCAAAACAAGGGCATGTTGATGCGCATTACAATCTGGGAATTGCGTATGCGTCAAAAGGCCTTTTTAAAGAGGCGTCGGAAGAACTAAAACTTTCCCTTCAATATAATCCAAACGACTATTCCGTATACAGGGACCTGGGCGTATTATATTATCAGCACTTTAAAGATATCGATACGTCCCTTTATTATTTAAATGAATCAATCCGCCTGGCGCCGAATCTCGCAGAAAAAGAAAAGGTCGGCAATATAATAAAATCAATTATGACAGCAACTATTGACGCCCCTTAAATCAAAACCAGGTTGTCCCGATGAATAACCTCATCATAGGATTTATAGCCCAGAATCTTGTGAATCGAAGAGGCGCGGCATCCCTTGATTTTTTCTATCTCCTCAGAAGAATAATTGGTTAATCCTCTCGCAAAAACGCCATCATTTTCACCTTTACAAATCGAAACAATATCTCCTTTCTCAAAACCGCCTTCAATCGAAACAATGCCGGATGCAAGAAGGCTCTTCCCCTTCTTCGACAGGGCAGAACAGGCGCCTTCATCAACGAATACAACGCCTTTCGATTTCTTTGAATACCCTATCCATCGCTTTCGGCTTGTCAGTTTTTCATTTTTTGGAAGAAACAACGTCCCGATATCCTCATACTGAAAAATCTTTAGCAACACATTTTCATGTCGCCCGTTGGCAATAATCACTTTTTCACCGGCATTCGTCACAATTGATGCAGCTTCCAACTTGGTACGCATCCCCCCCACCCCTCTCAACGTCTTGGAATTGTAAGCCATTTGTTTGGTTTTATGAGTAATGTGTTCCACTACAGGGATAACATGCGCCCGGCTTTCTCCTTCGGGTTGTTTGTCATACAACCCATCAACTGAAGAGAGAATAACCAGCAGGTCTGCGTCAATAAGATTAGTTACTAATGCGGACAATTCGTCATTATCGCCAAAGGCAATTTCATCGGTCGAAATAGTATCATTCTCGTTTACTACAGGAATCGCATTCATTCGGAATAATGTATGGATGGTATTGCATGTATTTAAATATCTTTTCCTGTTTTCGAAATCTTCCCGTGTAAATAAGATTTGTGCTGCATGATATCCATGCGATTTAAAAAAACTATCATACGTGCTTATTAATTTGCTTTGGCCAATGGACGCAACCGCCTGCAGCTCAGGAAGCGTACCGGGTCTCTTTTGCAACCCCAACTCGCCCATACCGCATCCGATTGCGCCGGAACTTACCACCGTTACATTAAAATTTCTTCTTTTTAACTCTACGACCTGTTCGGCTAACCCTTTTATCTGTTTATTGTCCAAATATCCCGCATTGTCAGTTATCACGCCGGTGCCTATTTTAATAACAATCTTTTTTGTGTCTTTTATGTATTCGTACCGTATGTCTGATATTTCTTTCACAATATTTCCCGTGACGATTTAGATTTTTCGAAAGTTTTTCACCGGAGCTTCACTTTTTTGCCTTTTTAATTTTTTCCATAAGCATATCGAGGAACGATTTAAACTGGTCATCTTTTTTCAATTCTTCGTTTATTTTTTTTATCGCAAATATCACTGTCGTATGTTTCTTGTTGCCAAAATAATTCCCTATTTGCTGATACGACCAATCCAACTGATTTTTTATTAAATACATGCATATCTGACGCGGAAACGATACCGTCTTCGCCTTCCGGCTCGAATGAAGGTCACTGCGGCTTATGTTAAAATGCCGCAACACCGCACCCTCTATCTCCTCCACCTTTACTACCTTGTCGTCGCCGTAAAAGAACTCCTTCAACACATCTTTGACAAACGCAATGTCTATCTTTCTGTCATTAAACCTGGCATGCGCCGTCAACGTCACCAAGGCGCTCTCCACCTCTCTTACACTATCATCAAACTTCTCCGCAATATACTCCAGCGCCTCCTCCGGAAAATACACATCGTACTTCGATGCCTTCGTCCTTAATATCAACAACCTCGTCGCATACTCCGGCCTCTCTATGCGCGCCACCATACCCGACATAAACCGGCTCGCCAAATTCTCCTTCAACTGGCTTATCTGCTTCGGATGGGCATCGCTCGCAAATATTATCCTCTTTGACGAATCATACAACGCATTAAACGTATGCAAAAACTCCTCCTGCACTCCCTGCTTGTTGGATAAAAAATGAACGTCATCTATCAGAAATACGTCCACATTCCTGTATCTCTGCCTAAATGACTCCATCTTCCCTTTCTGCAATGCATAGATAAACTCATTCGTCCACTTCTCCGCAGACATATACACCGCATTCACCGTCTGCTCTTTCCTGACCCGATTCCATATCCCCACAAGCAGATGTGTCTTCCCCACCCCTACATTCCCATGAATAAAAAGGGGATTAAAGGGCGGATACTCCTCCTTTATCATTTCAAGGGCCGCCGTATATGCAAGCCGGTTATTGGGGCCTATCACAAAATCCTCCAGCAACAAACCCTTGTTTAACCCCAGTGCTTTCCTCCCAGTATACGCACCCTTCTCATCAACAACATCAGGCTTTTCCGGCAATACGATCTCTTTCTCCTGCTTGTTGTCCAGTATAAACCGTACATCAAGGTCGCTCCTCTTCAGAAACCGCCCTATGTCCTCTTTCAACAAACCGGAAAAATTCTCCTGCAGCCACATCTGGGTAAATACGTTAGGAACGGCAATGCTTGCGTAAGCATCACCTATTGACTCAAGACGGGTATTTTTGAACCACAGATTGAATCGTAATGGGCCTAATTTCTCTCTGACATTCTCAAGAATATCATCCCATATTTTTGAACAAGGTTCCATTGTGATTCCTAATTTCTTGTTGCTTGTTTTGGTTGGATTGTGAATACGCAATCGTACGCGAAGGATTGAGATAGTATCAAAAGAGTTTTTATGTGTCAAAAAAAAACCGGTGCTTTTTTTACCCAAAATTTTTGGCATACCACTGAAACGAATGCAACCCTTGCAGGTATCACATAGTTAAACAAAATGCCCGCTACTTCAAAAAGATGGAAATAATTTTTTTTCTCTCACTTCCTCACCACACTTTTTTATCGCCGTTGTATTTGAGGTTCCATAAGTCGTATCAGTACATCATATTATCGCTGCTTTGCCTTCGCGATATCCATTTACCCCTCCAAGTCGCTCCGCAAATTATCCCGCGCACAGTTCCTGTTCTCTACCCTCTCAAAGCGGGAAATCAATTGTGGATAATATGTCAGTAACTTTCCTCACCCTTTGTATGGTTTCTTCTCGTTAATACCTTATTTGTAAGACAATACACCCCTTCCTATCTCTTCATACAATTACCTCTCCAAATGTGTTTATTGTATGTGCATTGTTTTGTAAATAACATGGATTTCTTCTTCTCTCTAATCAATCGTAGATTTATTTTTTCTTGCTAGTTTTCACAATAAAAAATATATCCTTTAAAATATAGCGTCTTGAGGTTAGAATATTTTTTTCTATAAAAAACTTTTATATGCTGTTTTTTAAAACGTCCCCTATTCTCTGGCACCCTAAAACCACATCATGTTTATACGTAAATTATCATACCTATCATTACTCTTTTGTATTTTAATTATCGGTTGCGGCAATAAAGCTGACTCGTTTAATAAAAAAGGGCTTTCTTTTTTTGAACAAAAAAAATACGATGAAGCAATTGACGCATTTAAAAAGGCATTGGAAATAAATAAGAATCACTATGATGCCCATTATGGTTTAGGCGTAGCCTATTACACAAAAGGGATGATAGACGAGTCGCTAACAGAACTAAAACGCGCTATTGAACTTAATCCTGAAGAGCCAAAGGTCCGCTATAACATTGCGTTTGCATATATGGCAAAGCAAATGACCATGGAGGCGATACAAGAATATAAAACGGCTATTGATTTATTTTCCTCTAAAAAAGACGTCAAAAAAGAAGCGGAGGCACACCTTTACTTATCGGTTGCCTATAGTCTGATGGAAAATCATGATGAAGCTCTTTTGGCATGTAAAAAAGCAATAGCGCTTAATCCGGAACTGGAAGACGGACACTATTTCCTGGGCGTCTGCTATTACAAAAATAATATGTATGATGAAGCAATTGCTGCGTTAAAAAAAACAATAATGCTGAATCCGAAAGCAGAAAAAGCACATAGTGTTCTGCATGTAATTTATGATAAACTTGGAATGGTTGAAGAGGCAACAAGTGAAAGGTTTATTTTACAACAGTTTACTCAGGAAAGAAGGAATCGAGATTAATCTCACAGCACAGCAAAATCGCAACGAAAGAGAACCACTCCTCTTTACCCTCCTTCACAAGGAGGAGATGCAAAACCCCCTACAAAAAAGAATTTTTTACAGAATAATACGATAGTATTACATTTATAAACCGTTTATTTAATTATCTGTTTATTCAACGAGTGTGTGGAGGATAAATGACGTGGAAAAGGATGTTGCACGGGTCGTAATCAGCGAGAAACAAATTAAGGAGAAATTAGTCGAATTATCAAATACTTTGATTAATACTTATCAAAATAAAGAATGGACGATTATTGCAATACTTAACGGAAGTCTCGTATTTCTTGCAGATTTGATTCGCCATATTCCTTTTTCAATAAGATTGGACACCATAGACGCCTCAAGTTATGGTGATTCGACTATATCGAAAGGGGAGGTCAATATTATACATAATTTTAAAATTGATATTGAAGGCAAACATGTTTTAGTAATAGATGACATTGTTGATACGGGAAATACGTTGAAAAAAGTTTTAGCAGATATTAAAAAATATGCCCCTGCTTCCTTGAAAAGCTGTGTGCTTTTAAGCCGTAGCGGAAGACGTCAAAATAAAATTAAACCTGATTATTGTTGTTTTAATGTGGGAGATGATTTCGTTGTTGGTTATGGCCTCGATTATAATAACAAATATAGAAATTTACCCTATATAGCAGTACTCAAAGACGAGTGCTATCGCAGAAACGGATGTCCTTAGACCTTGCATTATAAGTATATTGCCTGAATTCCGTCTCCTGCGGAATTTCACTGACAAACAAGTTTGGCAGTGCCACCCACCATACCGCTATTAAGATGTTATATTAGATTTCTCTAAAAACAGATGCGTTTAACGATACCTCTTGCATAAAATGTCATTATATACCATGGGCGATAAAAATGCCTGTCATCGCACAAAGAAAATAATGTTGGTGTTTCCACCGGATTGGTTTCCTTCTGAACCATATTTAAGCCTTCCCTCTCTTACTGCTGTCTTGCGGTCTGCAGGCCATCTTGTCGTTCAAAAAGATGTAAATCTTGAGATGTATGATTGGTTTTTCAGCAGTAACGGTCTTCAACTTATTTTTGAAAAGGCGCCGAAACAATTAGAAAGATTGAAAAATAAATCGGCGCTGTTAGGATTGGATGATAATGACAGATCAATTAAACAGGCATTAACCGGTTGTACAAAAGCCCGTATTAAAGAATTGTCGCAACATGCTGAAGAAGCAAAAAAGATCGTAACTTCCCCGGATTTTTTTGATGTAAAAAAACTTGAATGGGCTATCAATATTTTCCACGAAGTAACTTCCTTCATCTCACTTGTATACGCCCCTGCAATTATTCGCCTGCCACCAATGGAAACAACACTGCCCTATAACACTTTTATATCCTCAGAGCTTCTGAAAGCAATAAAAGATGCTCAGGTAAACGTTTACAGGGATGTTTATAAGCAGATTTTGCAACCGTCTATACACGCAGAAAATCCGGACATTATTGGAATTTCAATCGTTCTCAAGCAACAGCTTATATCTTCATTGACTTTTTGTTCACTTATCAAAGAAGATTTTCCACATATTCACATCACCATCGGCGGAAATACGATAACGCGGCTTCGTGACATATTGCCGGAAAAGCCTGATCTGTTTGCTGTTTTCGATAGTGCCATAGTCTTTGAAGGAGAAACCGCGTTGCTTAAGCTTGTTGAGACACTCGGTACTACACGAAATCTTGCAACCGTTCCAAACGTAATATTCAGAGATGCGTCAGGCATACATACTTCTCCATTAATAATGGCAGAAGATGTAACAAGACTGCTTGTTCCTGATTTCGATGGTTTGCCATTAGAAAAATATTTTGTCCCAGAATTAATCCTCCCTTACGTTGCCACAAGGGGCTGTTATTGGGGGCGTTGTAAATTCTGTGATCATGGAGAGGGGTATACCGCCGGCTACAGGGCAAAAAAGATCAGCCAGATTATTAATGATATCCATTATCTTCAAAACAAGTATCACACGCATAATTTTCACTTTCCCGACGAATCATACCCTCCGGCTTTATTTAAAAAACTCTCTTATGCATTGATAAAAAACAACATGAACATTGCATGGATGACCCATTTAAGATTTGAAAATAGTTTAACAAATGAAGAAATCTGGGAAACTGCTGCAAATGCCGGTTGCAAGTATTTGCATTTAGGCTTTGAGTCAGGAAGTGAACGGATATTAAAACGAATGGATAAGTCAACAACTACAAATATTATGCGCAAAATGCTTAAAATCTCTTCTAATGCCGGCATATGGAATCATGTAATGGGCTTTTTCGGTTTTCCGGGAGAGTCCTATGAAGACGCACAACAAACAATACAATTTCTGGAGGAAAATAAAGAATTTGTACATTCGATAGGATTCGGCACATTTGATCTCTGCAAGTATGCGCCAGTAACCAAAGAAAATAATACCTTTGGCGTTACCTACTATAAGAATCCTGAATGGGATCTTGCGTTAAATTATTATTACACGGTTGACGAAGGACTTGGTATTGAAGATTCAGAAAAATTACTAGAAGCATTTGAAAAGAATCATTATGAGGGATGGGATTTAAGGATATTTATCAGAGAATATGTGTTTTTATATGTGGCGCATTACGGGACAAACAGGCTTTATTCATTGCTTTGCAATTCTCAAAACAGGAACATTCCCGATTTTTTGTAACTCTTTACACCTGCCTGTCGGCACACTAGTACTGTACCACAAGCATCCTGCTTGTGATATTTGTAACTCGAGCCGGAAGCTTGAGTTACTATTACCCCTTAATTGCTTTTTTACAAAAAATCGGGAATGTACCCACCCGTGTTATGTTGCACCGTCATTATACGAAAAACCCCTAATGTCAAAGCTCACCAGCAACTACTTCGCCGCCTTCCGGTGGAGCGCCGTGTTATGCGATGCTTTGCATACGGTTTGCGAAGTCACGGCTGGAAGTAGCAGGAGGCAAAAGTATTCCTTCTTTCCGATACAGTTCGATGGCTTCCTCAACAATCTGACAAAGTTCTTCAAAGACCCGTTGCTCGTCATCGCCGTGACAACCTCCATAAATCAGTCCCGGCGCACTCCCTATATAACACTGATCTTCTTCGGACCATTCGACGATTTTCGCGTATTTTGCGCTGTCTTTCATTTTTTTAACTCCTCCAGTGCCAAGCGTACTGCTCGCACCTGATATTGCTTTGCATCGTCACCAGGTTTGCCTGAAATTGTAATAGGTTTAGGCACTTTTGAGTGGACAAAACTCCTATGGCTGCCTTTACCACCTCTATTTACGAAGCCTTCCTTTTCTAATTCAGCAATCAGTTCCCTTACCTTTGGAGGCATCAACGTATTCCCATATTTTCAGCAGTTTAACGCCTGAGCTCAACCGCGCCGCTTTTTGGCGCCGGCTGGTGTAGCGCCTTATTGGGCGTTTTCGGTTGACAATGTTTTCCATCGCGCCTGTATCGTATCGGCAGAAAGGTCCGCTCCGCAGTCCCATTCGACA
This sequence comes from Candidatus Kuenenia sp., assembly GCF_027493735.1. Classification (NCBI taxonomy): domain Bacteria; kingdom Pseudomonadati; phylum Planctomycetota; class Candidatus Brocadiia; order Candidatus Brocadiales; family Candidatus Brocadiaceae; genus Candidatus Kuenenia; species Candidatus Kuenenia sp. The sequence continues at coordinate 224,213 of NZ_JAOSKF010000019.1, read as the reverse complement.
AAGTACCCACTGTTGTGAACTCGTTCGAATTCAACTCTGTCGTTTAGTGGCGCGAAGGCCTCTGATTCCAAGTAAGGTTTTACGTCAAACAAACCTGCTCTTCCATCTTCTGCTTTGACGTACAGCGTGTAATTGTCATTGGGAACAATTTCTACAATATTCATTGGTCAAGTCCTCGAATTGGAAACGGTTTTTTACCATTTACTGCCAATTGCCAGTCAGCAAGTAAATCATCCTGATGTATTTCAATCCATGCGACGACTAACTTGTGCTTCTATGGCGGAAGCTCACCAGCCAAGACCGTTCCATCATGAATCGAATAGACCGCTACTTGTCCCTGATATTCGGCATGAATATGCGGCACGTTGTGCTTATCCATATCATAGAAAACACCCGGATAAGAATGCCATAGAACATCGAGATTGTAGGCATGACGACGGTCTATCCTATTACGCTTAGCAAGTTATTATACAGTTTCTACCTTTTAGCAAAGCGAAACTTAAAAGTCAACACAAAGTATAAGCTACTGTGCTTGACTTTTTATCAATTTAGCAGTTCTTCCCTGCGTACATTTTACTGTGTGCGCAATTCAGCCCCTAATTTTTTATACAAAGCGTCAAGTATTACAGCCGACGCATCATCAACCTCTTCGCTCTTTAGAGTTCTTTCGTAAGATTGGAAACAGAGATTAAATGCAATGCTTTTTTTTCCTTCGGGAATTTGTTTTCCCCTGTATATATCAAAATAATTTACTTCTTTTACGATGGAAATATTTGCGCCATTAATACAATCTTCTATGGACGCCCACGTTTTTTCTTCATCAACAACTATCGCAAAATCCCTCTTAACCATTGGATAAGGAGAAGGTTCGCAATATTTTTTATCAAAATGAGCTTTTTCAACTAAGGCATCTACGTCCAGCTCTATCAGAGTACACAACGTTTTGAAGCCCAATTCCTTACTTGCCTCGCCAATATAGCCAAGGGTTTTGCCGTCCATTAAAATTTTCGCTGCCTTTTCATTATTAAATAACCTCGTTTTCTCATGGAACGCTACCCACTCACATTTTTCATGTATTTTAAGATTTTTTAAAAGTGATTGAACAATCCCTTTTCCCTCAAAAAACCCTGCGGAATCTAATAGTGACAAACCGACCTTTTCGTGTGGTAATTTTTCTCCTTTAAGATAAATTTTTGCTATTTCAAAGAGTTTTACCTTCTCGCACGCATGATTTGCATTATGTATCTTGACTTTTGCCAGGCTGGGCAATAACGAGGTACGTAAGATACTTTCCTCCTGTCGCAAAGGATTTGCTATTTCAACAACATCTTCACCCGACCAGAGATTCACTCCCTTCAAAAAAGCATGATTAACGATACTAAAGGTCTTCGTCTCATAAAATCCTAATCCTGTTAAATTATTGCGAATAAGATTTTCTACAATCTCGTATTTACTCTTTTTACTGCCGCGAATGCCTATTGATGTTTTGGCTGGAATATTATTATAGTCATAAATCCTGCTCACTTCTTCTATAAGATCAATTTCACGTGACACATCACCACGAAAACCTGGAATTTCAACATCAATAAAGGTATCAGCACAATTAAGAATTTTAAACTGCAAACTCCTTAGAATATCCAGTATTACATCTCTGTTTATATCCACTCCCAAAATCTTTTTTACTCTTTCTATACGAAGCACTACCTTTTTCGCTTCAATTCGATTTGCACTAACGTCTATAATACCTTTGCACATTTCACCGCCTGCATGCTCAATGATTAGTTTTGCTGCCCTTTTTGACGCAAAATCTAAGCCCAATGGGTCAACACCTCTTTCAAAACGACAGGAAGAATCAGAAACAATTCCCAACGATTTGGAAGTACGCCGCACCTGTCTCGGCTCAAATCGGGCGCATTCAATAAGAATATTTCTTGTAACATCTGTTACCTCCGTTTCCTTTCCCCCAATTACGCCGGCTATTGCGATCGGCCTCTTTTCATCAGCAATAATAAGCATGTCATGAAAGAGTACACGTCTGGCGCCATTGATTGCAACGATCTCTTCCCCGCTCTCCGCCTTCCTTACTTGTATTTGTCCGCCTGACACCTTATCCAAATCAAATGCGTGAAGGGGCTGTCCCGACTCCATCATTACATAGTTTGTTATATCCACAATATTATTAACAGGACGAAGCCCAATGCATTTCAGTCTTTTCTGCAACCACTCCGGAGACGGTTTCACCATTATATTACGTATCACACGAGCTGTATACTGTGAACACAGCAACGGCTCTTTAACATCTACTTTAACATTTTGAGAGATATCACCATCACCTTCACGGGAAATATCCGTGCATGGCAGTTGCAGGCTTCCTTTTGTAATAGCTGCCACTTCTCTTGCAATGCCGATAATTCCCATGCAATCAGAACGATTAGCAGTAACTTCCAGGTCAATGCAGTAGTCATCCCCAAAAGGTTCAATGCCTGCCGCCACCAATCCGGCGCTGGTCAATTTATCTGCGAGCATTTTGGGAGACAAATCAAAGCAAACGTACTCTTTTAACCAACTATAGCTAATCTTCATAACACTCTTTTCTCATTTTAATCTTATAAAAAGGTATAAATCCTATTCAAAATTGAGAAAGAAAACGTATATCATTTTCATAAAATAAACGAATATCATTTATGCCATACTTTAACATGGCGACTCTTTCCACTCCCAATCCAAACGCAAAACCCGTATATTTTTCTGCATCATAATGAACGGCCTCAAACACATTAGGGTCAACCATTCCTGCCCCTAAGATTTCCACCCATCCGCTATATGAGCATACGCTGCATCCTTTGCCATTGCATAGAGAACAGGAAATATCCACCTCGGCGCTAGGTTCCGTAAAAGGAAAGAATGAAGGGCGGAGCCTCATTTGAACATTCTGCCCAAAATAAGATTTTATAAATTGATTCAGCGTGCCTTTCAGGTCGGCAAAGCTTACGTTTTCATCCACCAACAAGCCTTCCACCTGGTGAAACATAAAGGAATGACGCGCATCTACCGTGTCCGGTCGGTAAACGACGCCAGGCGCAATGATACGAACCGGCGGTTTTTGCTTCTCCATAATGCGAATTTGAACGGTGGATGTTTGACTCCGCAACAATACATCTTCCTTTATATAGAACGTATCAAAATCCGTTCTGGAAGGATGGTCGGAAGGAATGTTCAGTGCATCAAAGTTATAATACTCCAACTCAACTTCAGGTCCGTAAGCGACCTCAAACCCCAATCTGGCAAAAACGTCCTTGATATCATCGATAGTTTGGGTGATAGGGTGTTTTTGCCTGCATCCGCTGGCTTTCCCGGCAATGTAACATCAAAAAACTCTTTCTTGTTTGCAGGTTTTTTATCCAAAGACAAGCTGTTTATTAAATCGGTAAGCGTCCTGCACATTTCATCTTTTAGAGCATTAACCTGTTTTCCATAAGAGGCACGTTTATCCACAGGTAGTTTTGGTATGACTTTCATTAATTCACTGACTATTCCGGTCCTGCCAATATATTTCACACTAAGCTGCTCTGCCTCTTGCCGTGTTTTTATCTTGCCAACTTCATTATGAAACATTTTTTGGGCATCTTGTATTTTTTCCGGCATAATGAATAATTTCCTAATGTTTATAAAAAACACAGGCACGCCCATTCATTGTATTTTGCAAGGAATAAGCGTGCCTTATTTATACTAATTTCTGTTGTATTATGGAAGAAATGTTTCCTGGAGTTATAATGGGAGGTTTTAAACCGTGAATGTATGGTGAAATTATAGAGACGCCCCTACTTTTCCTTTTACCATCTCCACTAAATTAGCAAAGGCAGGTTTATCATTAACCGCCATCTCCGCCAACATCTTCCTGTTTATATCCAATTTAGCAACCGTTAGCCCACGGATAAAACGGCTGTATGAAATCCCATGCTCACGGACAGCCGCATTAATTCTTGTAATCCAAAGACTCCGAAACTCCCGCTTCCTTACTTTTCTATCCCTGAAAGAGTATGCCATCGCGCGAATATACGTCTCGATGGCTTTTTTATATAAATTACCTCTGCCGCCCCAGTATCCCTTTGTCTTTTTTAACAGCCTCTTTCTGGATCTTTTTTTTGCACTTCCATTTGTAGCTCTCATATTACTTCTCTTTCAAAAAAAACAATAAAACGCGTAATTTATTCTTCTAACATTGCTCTCTTTATATTCTTGCTAAAACCCGGAGATACTTCAATCTTCTTTCTAAGCCGTTGTTTTCTTCTTCCCGATTTTCCAGACATTAAGTGACTCTTCCCGGCTTTTGACCTCATTACTTTACCATTTGCGGTAATTTTCACTCTTTTTTTAAGGCCTTTGTGTGGTTTTAATTTTGGCATGTGTGCTTTCCTCTATCAAATACTAAAAATCCCATTCTTCTCTATTAAAGTTTTTTTAACACTTTAGTTTTTTGAAAAATCACAAAAAAATACAGTTGTAGCTACGGACAAGATGTTTCCTCGTATAAAATATGCATCTGCCTGCGCGTAGCAACCTGTCAATGTTAAGCCAAATATGCAAATCGGGAGCTCCCTATTTGTGAACCCTCGCAGTATATACCATTTTTTATTTTACTTTGGAGATAAAATAATCCCCATCCTTCTGTCATCAGAAATGCGGTCTTTCTCTACCTTGGCAATATCTTCCAGTTCTACGGCAAATTGATTTAAAACACTATCACCCATATCGGAATGAGCCCGTTCACGCCCTTTAAAAAGCATCATTACAAGCACCCGATCTTTATTTTCTAAAAATTTACGTGCCTGCCGGATTTTTGTCTGTATATCGTGTCCACCTGTTTTGGGCCTGATTCTTAATTCCTTCAACTGAACCACTCGCTGTTTTTGCGTTTTCTTCTTCTTTTGCTTATATTTAAACTTGCCGTAATTCATGAGCCGGCAAACAGGAGGGTCTGCTTCAGGAGCAACCTCTACCAAGTCCATCTCCACACTTTTTGCCCGTCCAAGCGCTTCATCTATGCTGACTATCCCAACTTGCTCACTATTTTCGTCAATCAGCCTCACTTTTTGAACACGGATGCGCTCGTTAATCCTTAATATCTGTGAAATATATGTTCTCCTCCATAATTAAGATTACTTTTTCCCCCGTACCTCCTCCTCAACTTTGCTAATAAAGTCCCGAACAGGAAGCGCCCCTTCATCCCCATTCTTCCTGCTACGAACAGCTACTAATCCTTCTTCCATTTCTTTATTGCCAACAATCAATAAGTAAGGAATTTTTTGTAACGTGCCTTCTCTGATTTTATAACCAATTTTGTTGTTGCCAATATCGCATTCTACCCTAAAATTCTTTAAAAGCAACTCAGTTTGCAATTTCTTCGCATAATCTATTTGTGCGTCTGTTATCGATAATATTCTCATTTGTATAGGCGCAATCCACAGAGGAAAATCTCCTGCAAAATGTTCAATTAAGCATCCAATAAATCGTTCCATCGCACCCATGACCGTACGATGGATCATCACAACCCTGTGATGATAACCATCGGAACCCACATAATTGACGTCAAATCTTTCCGGAAGATTAAAGTCTACCTGTATCGTAGGGCCTTGCCATCCTCTTCCGATAGCATCCTTTACCTTTATGTCGATTGCAGGACCATAAAATTTCGCCTCTCCTTCCATACGCGTGTAATGTAACCCTGTTTTCTCAAGCGCAATTTTTAACGCATCTTCTGCATGATCCCACACATCATCCCTGCCGATATACTTTTCTTTTTCACCTTTTCCGCGAACACTCAATTCGATCTCATACTCATTAAACCCAAAACTCGACAGCATAAATTGCGCCAGCTTAATTACCTCTAAAATTTCCTGTTCTAACTGATCAGGGGTACAAAATATGTGCGCATCATCCTGGGTAAAACCCCGCACACGTAATAAACCATGCAATACACCGGATCTTTCATACCGGTATACCGTCCCCAATTCACCCCATCGTAACGGTAAATCGCGATAACTGTGCAGCTTTGTTTTATATATAAGCACTGCAAAAGGGCAATTCATTGGTTTCAATATGTATTCGTGTCCATCAACATCGATAGGTGAATACATGCTCTCCCGGTAAAAATCCCAATGGCCGCTCGTCTTCCACAGATTGATCTTTGCTATGTGCGGACTGTAAAGTATTTCGTACCCTCTCCTGAAATGTTCTTGTCTCCAAAAATCCTCAATGATGCTTCTCATTCTAGCGCCCTTAGGGTGCCAGAACGCAAGCCCAGCTCCGCCGTCTTCATGAAAGCTGAAAAGATCCAAATCTTTGCCAATTTTCCGGTGGTCACGCTTTTCAGCCTCCTCCAGCATCTTTAAGTATTTTTTAAGATCCTCATTGGTAAAGAACGCTGTGCCATAAATACGCTGTAACATAGAATTCGTTTCTTTCCCACGCCAATAAGCGCCTGCAACACTGAGGAGTTTAAAAGATTTCACCCTGCCCGTCTTTTGAATATGAGGTCCACGACATAGGTCAATAAATTCATTTTGGCGGTAGAAAGAAACGGTATCGTCTTCAATGTCTCTTATGAGTTCCACTTTATACGGTTGTCCGCTTTTTTCCATTTCTTTTACTGCTAACTCCCGGGGCATATCTGTTCTCTCAAAACGAATATCTTCCTTTATGATTTTTAACATTTCATCTTCGATCTTTTTCAGATCTTCTGTGGTAAAATGGTTAGGACAGTCAAAGTCATAATAAAATCCGTTTTCGATAGTAGGACCTATCCCAAGCTTTACCCCAGGAAAAAGTCTGCAAACCGCCTGCGCCATAATATGCGCTGTACTGTGGCGTATTATTTCCAGTCCCTCCTGTGTTTCTTCCGTAATAACAGAAAGAGAAATATCATCTTTTATAGGATAATTAAGGTCTACCAGAACTCCGTCCGCCCTCGCAGCCAATGCGATCCCTCCCATCTTGCTGTTTATGTTACTTGCGACCTCACCAATAGTTATATTATCTTCGAAATCCTTTTTAGTTCCGTCAGGTAATGTTACTTTAACCATATTTTCTATTTTATTTTGAAAGCAAAGAATTAACTTAATACATTACTAATAAAAATGTTACGATTATAAAAAAATTAAATAATAGGTATGCTATTAATATTTAATCCTCCAAGGGTTATTTTTCAAAAAATAACGTATCATAAAGATGTAGTTACCCAATTTTACCGCTTGCCAGTGCAATGAGGCGCAAAAACTTTTATAGTTTAATTGATTTCATATTTGGTTTTCAAGTGTTTTCTACTGTTTTATTTAACGCAAATGAATCATGCCGCGCTATTCTTACGCATCGATAGTATTTTAGTAATTTGTCCCCTAAAAATAACTCAATAATGTAATGATAGCCTTCAAAGAAAAGAGGATCTTTATTTATGTCAGATTTATGCCAAAAATATTCGACGCAGAATAATTATTCCTAAATTTTATGTATTGACACCGGCAACATAATTTTAGCATAATCTCACTTTTACTTTACACAGATAATGTACAAGGAGAAATATTAAATGCAGGAACAAACGATTGGAATAATTGGTGGGAGTGGACTTTACGATATCGAAGGCATCACCGACGTAGAATCTTTGTCTATCGATACTCCATTCGGCAAACCCTCCGATAATTTTACTTTAGGAATTTTAGAAGGAAAAAGGGTCGCTTTTTTACCACGACATGGAAAGGGACATACTATATTGCCTTCTGAACTCAATTTTAGGGCGAATATCTATGGAATGAAAAGGCTGGGCGTTGGGCATATTATTGCCGTAAGCGCTGTAGGAAGTATGAAAGAAGAAATAAAGCCTTTAGATATCGTCATCCCTGACCAGTTTTTTGACAGAACCCGTGGTAGAATAAATACTTTCTTTGGCAATGGCATTGTAGGCCATGTAAGCTTCGCCGATCCTGTTTGCAATAACCTTGCCACACTATTACATGAATCAGCAAAATCCGTGAACGCCCGTGTACATAAAGGTGGCACGTATTTATGCATGGAAGGACCCCTTTTTTCTACACGCGCAGAATCACATGTGTATCGCCAATGGGGTGTAAGCGTTATAGGCATGACTAATCTCCAAGAGGCGAAATTAGCCAGAGAAGCTGAAATATGTTACAGTACACTTGCAATGGCTACAGATTATGATTGCTGGCATGAGGAAGAAGATCACGTTACATTAGAAATGGTTATCTCAAATCTTAACAAAAATGCGGAAATGGCAAAAAAAATACTCAAAATAGCTATTCCCAAAATTAAGCAAAGTAGGACATGTATTTGCGCTACTGCGGCAAAGGATGCTATTATTACCAATAAGGACATTGTTCCAGAAGAGACGAAAAAGAAATTAGAGGTTGTTTTTGGTAAATATTTAAGGTAGTGCAATACCGCATATCTTGCTATGGCGTGGGTGAGAAAAAGGCCCGGAGTGTTATTTACTCCTGAGCATGATCCCCACACCAAATCTTCCTGTTCTCCCATTTTCTTTTCGATATGAATAAAAAAGGGCATTATTACAGGAAGTACACCTTTCAGCTATTTCTATATTTTTCTCCGGAATACCCATTTTTATAAGCTGTAATTTGTTCGTTGTCCATAAATCAAAATGCCCTTTGCCATCATGTTTTTCATGTAAAACTATATCACTTTTCTCTTTTAAATCGTTATTACTCTTAACGATTGTCGCTATATCTACCTTGTAGCAACACGGCCCTATTGAAGGGCCAATACCTACAAGGATATCATCCCCCGAACTCCCAAATTTATCTTTCATCAACATCACTGTTTTTTGCGATATCCGATGAACAGTTCCCTTCCACCCCGCATGTACAGACCCAATTATTTTTTTCTTCACATCAAAAAAAAGAACAGGCACACAATCTGCTACGAGCACCATAAGGCAAATATTTTGAACAGAAGTTACCATTGCATCCGTCGCAGCTACTGCCGTTTTATAATCATTAGCCCCACAACCACGGCGGTTCTCCAATATAATCTCGATATTATCCGTATGTATCTGTTGTGATGTGGTAAAATTTTCCAGCGGAATGCCCATTGAATTTGCCAGCCGTTTTCTATTTTCTACAACAGTATTTGAATCATCGCCTACGTGAAACCCTAGGTTTAGATAATTATAAGGATTATGACTATAACCATCCATCCTGGTAGTTATAAAATGGCTAATTTCGCTATATTCCAATAAATTCTGAAAAAAACACGTGGTTATTAAGTCTGTTTTTTTTTCAATCATAAAAAACCAGTTTGAAAATAGTTTGGGGAAAATAATTGTTTCGCCCGTGTTTCCTCTTTTGGCAAAAACAATACAATGTGTACAAAATGATTCAGTTTATTTACTTATTATAAACTATAATAACCAATATTAATTACCGTGAAAGCCTTGTAGGTATTGGCGTTTAAGGCGATTCGAGTTTCCATTCATCATCCTAGAAAAGCGCTGTACACGGCAAATCCGGGCATTCCCTTCCAAACATGGTAACAAACAATACCCGCCATGCCACTATCATATAAAGAGCAATACACGGCTTGATACGCTCCGCTGTCTCCAATTGGCGCTCTTCTATCTTGCAACCGCTCTTTAATACTTTAAAATATATCTCTATCTGCCATTCGTAGATATCACCTTCCCGATCTGAAATGCTTACGAGCATTGTGCCGGGTGAGTTGTTCGCTTAACTCACAGACTCTACGGCAACCTTCCAGCCAACGATAACTTTCCTTTTCCCCGATAGGCTTTTGTTTTCGCTTGTCATTTTTATCGCGGTCTTCAAAGTCGCGCACCCACAGTTCTGCGTCTAACACGCCCAGACAAAGACGCTCTGGCGTAACAGCAAGAGTCACGTGGTTGAAAAAAACCAATCCGTCAGGCTTTGAATGTCCGTCTCCAATACGCTTAGCAGCGGAAGCTTTGCTTTTTGCCGCACCAGTCCTTGGCCATTCCCATTGCGCGTCAGCGGCGGTGGTAATTCTATCAAGCCTAAACAATGCAACCGTAATAGCCCTACCCGACAACTCATTAATTGCGGCTGCCCCCTAACGCATTGCCCCAATTTAACCGACTACAAACACGTCTGGCTATTTCCATCCTCGATAAACTATACCCGCCTTGAACTTCCTCCATGATTGCCTGAAGGGCGTCGTGGATAAACGGCCTTCCGCATAATCACTCTGGTATTCCTTTATTCATCCGTCATCTCCTTGTAATACAGTTTGTATTTACTCAAAAGAGATGATTATAATTATTCAGTGTTTCTGTGCCCAGCTAAATTTCTTAATGTATCTTCTCCCTCGCCACAATGACTCTAGGGAAACGAAAAAGATGTGTATAAACATAAGTACAACACCCTCCCCGGTGTATAAAAAAACAGCGTCAGGCGTCTTTAGTGGTTTTTTTGCCTGTAAGCGCAAACATTCCTTCATCCACAATTTTGTCAACCCTTAACAGAAGGGGATTGAGGGGTGGGTTTATTCATTGCTTAACTTAAAATATTGAAATCGCTAAACATTTAATGTCGTAGCAAGGCACGCCTCGCCACTACATGTGGCGGCTATCATATCCGCTAACAAATAAATATGTTACAACAACACTTGCCCGCAAACATACATTAAAAAATGAAAATTCCTATACTATTAAATAATGGTATGGTAAACATTATGATACACTTTTGCGAGGTTATCGTGAAAAAATATTCTAATATACCTATATTCATCCCGGAGCTTGCCTGCCCACACCAATGTGTCTTCTGCAATCAGGCGAAAATAAGCGGAACGTATTCCATCCCGCAGCCAAAAGAGATTCGGCATATTGTCGCGCAATACCTTGAAACAATACCCGAAAACAGAATCATAAACATCGCCTTTTTTGGCGGAAGTTTTACGGGGATACCTGTTGATCTTCAGGAACAGTATTTGAAAGAGGCCTACGGGTTTGTAAAAAACGGGAAGGTATCGGGCATCAGATTGTCAACCAGACCCGACTATATCAATGAAACCATCCTTGAATTGCTGAAGAAATACGGCGTAACTACCATTGAGCTGGGTGCGCAGTCAACCAGCCAGAAGGTCTTAAATCAATCAGGACGCGGGCATACCCGCGAAGATATTCAAAATGCCTCCCGGATGATCCGCACATATGGTTTCGAACTTGGTCTTCAGATGATGATAGGCCTGCCGGAAGACAGTTACAAACGGTCCATTCAAACCGCCAACGATATCGTTTCATTCGGCGCCAGTAATACGAGAATTTATCCTGCAATTATTGTGAAAGGAACCGCCCTGGAAAAGCGGTATCGGGAGGGGAAGTATATTCCGTTATCACTTGAACAGGCGGTAGAGTGGACAAAGGGTCTTGTGCGTATATTTGAAAGGAACAACGTATCCGTCATACGGATGGGACTGCATCCGTCCGATGAACTCGTTGCCGGAAAATCCCTGATAGACGGGCCGTTTCACCCTGCTTTTAAGGAAATGGTTATGACAAAGATATGGGAAGAGATCATTCATGCTAAATTGAAGGAAAATACTTCGGGTAACATCAGAATATCTGTTTCCTATAAACAGATGCATTATGCCATAGGGTACAAGCAGGCAAACAAGACACGATTACAATCAAGGGGGTATGCTGTTCAGTTTACAGGTAACCATACTTTTTCTCGGTATCAAATAGATGTTTGCGATAATTGATTCCAGATCGTCGAAAGGTAATCCCACGTTAAAGAGATATGTTGAAGACTCTTTGCGTTTCAAACAAACGGACTGAGTAGATTCCTTTTTCACCCTGCTTTTGGAATGGTTATGACAAAGATATGGGAAGAGATCATTCATGCCAAATTGAAAGAAAATACATCAAGTAACATCAGGATATCTGTTTCCGATAAGCAGATACATTATGCCATAGGGTACAAGCAGGCCAACAAGGCGCAATTACAATCAAGGGGGTATACTGTTCAGTTCACAGGTAACCATACTTTTTCTCGGTATCAAATAGATGTTTGCGATAATTGATTCCAGATCGTCGAAAAGGGTGATCTCCACGTTAAAGGGATACGTTGAAGGCGTCTTTGCGTTTCAAACGAACGGACTGACGTACGATTCCATTTCGGGGCATCCGGATATTTTCCTTTACCAGGATAACGACCACCTTGTGGTTGCTCCAAATGCACCAGTTGGGTTATTCGAATTTTTAGAGCGCCATAGTATTGCCTATCTAAAAGGAAAAATGGATGTAGGAAATGATCCCGGCAACAGCGTCCAATATAACTGCCTTGGTACGCCTGATTTCTTATTTCACAAACATGGATATACTGACCCGATAATTTTAGAAATAAACAGAGAGAAAGAGTTTATTCAATTGCCTCAGGCCTATACACGATGCAGCCTTGTCCATTTGTACGGAAACAACTATGTCACCTCTGACAGGGGAATAGAAAAGGTATTGTTGGGAAAGGGATTTTCCTGTTTTTATTTTAACCCCGAAGAAATACGCATACGGAATCATAAAAACGGCTTTATCGGAGGCGCAGCAGGAGTGTTGGGGAAAAGCATATTTTTTAATGGAAATATCGGGCTGCACGCGGACGGGCAGCTATTAAAAGAACACTTATTGAATCTTGGTCTTGAGATTGTCTGCCTTTCCGATGAATATTTATATGATAGTGGTTGTATATTCTTTGTTTGAGTTGGGAGAAAATACAAGATTTATCGCTGAGGCGGTAGAGGGTGCAAAGAAAAGATATAAGCTAACTATTCAGTGTAAACATTACACGACTCCCGACGGGTTCAGGTTTGTAAACCTGAACCCATGAGTTTATGCGGATAATGGGACCATGTACTGCGGTAAAATTCCAATGCCCAAATCACAAAATCCGTAACAGTTTAGATTTTTGAAAAGTAAAGTGCTACCTATTCAGACCCCTCTGGCACATAGATTACTTTTCCATCTTTTAACCGATATGCTATCCCGAGCCGGGCACCTTCTCCTTGTAATTGCTTACCGGTAACTTTTTCAATTTTTACCTGTTTACCCTTTTTTGTAACAATCTCTACCTGGCCATTGTCGTTTTTCCTGACCATCGTGATTTCTGTTTTGGGCTGGAGGAAATCAAGCAGGCTGTAAGCGCTGATTAAGGCGCCGATAAGGCCTACAATAAATACTAATCCCACATCAAACAGACTTGCCACGCCTGACATGGGGTCTTCCTGATGGAGGTCTGCTTCCTTTCCTATAACCATACGTCTTTTTTTCAGATATTTCATTTCTATAACAGCTCACCGAGGCGGGACAAAAAAAGGGGGAAACCTTCGCTATTCCTTCTGTTTATCCTCCAAAACCACCAGTGGTTGGCTCCTCCTTATTTTTCATAATACCTTCAGTAAAATACTCAATGTTTTTTATATCCTCATGAATCCACCTGTTTTTCATCATCGAAAGAAAATAGGCAGTAATCCCAATCGCTAATCCCACTACGGTTGTGGTAAAGGCAATAATGATATTGCTTGATAACATTTCAAGGTCGCCCTTTGACAAAGCGGACAGGGCAGGACCCATAGGAATTATGGTTCCCATTAATCCAAGGGTGGGGCCTATACGGACCATGAGCCGTAGTTTATCTAAACTCCTGGCCATTTTTTGTTCCTTGCTTTGCAGCAGATATTCAATACGAATTCCCCTGGCATCCTTATCCCCCTTTAACTCATCGATAAATTCCCCTAGAAATTCCCTGAAGTAAGCAGGCATTTCTCTTTTTAAAAAAGGGGATATCTCCGGTTTTTTTTGAGATAATGATTCGATGAGTGATTCAATTAATTCTTTCATTTCCCGTTTAAGGGTATGTTTCTTTCTCTTCCGGTATTCCGAAAAAAATTCTCCTGTGGTTATGATCATCCATACAAAAAGAACGATCAATAGAATCATGACGGGATAGAGCATCGCTGATGAAATCACAGAAAGAATACTTTGCAATAGATTAATTAGTTTCATATTTTCTCCTGAAATACATCCCAGGTCGATTCAGATCCTGGCGGGTTCAGGTTTCCAACCTGAACCCATAATTTAATATTGATAGTAGCGCCATATACAATCGATGGTTAAATCTACAATATAAAACGTTGGGTTCAAGTTACAAACTTGAACCCGCAGATAGATAGGTCGATAGGGTTCATATTTTTAATCCTTTTGTTAAAATCTTTTCCTTGTCCATCCATAAACGAAAAAACCGATGCCTCCCAATACAACTGCAATACCAACCCAAAGCCTGTTTGATTGATTAAGGATTATTTTGTCTTCGTTCGTTTTTACCTCTGCCATCTCCAGCCCTTTAACTATTTCGGTATTTTCAAAAGCATCGTTTTCCAATTTCCATTCATCGGTTTTTTCAATATTTTCTTTCTCCTGTGTTTGTCCGGTATCCTTTTTCTGTTCAATACTTCCGGGGACAGGGTTTGGCATAGACGCCTGACAAAATCTTGCCCATCTCTGCCTTTCTTTCGTTTAGTGACTTACCGGTAGCTGCCTTTAAGACTTCTGCATACTGAATCATGGCATCTGGATTTGCAAGACCAGGGGTATTCAAAATATCCGTTGCATATTGCTGGAAGGCTGAATTATTGCATGTGTGCTCACAGCAGGCTACACCGTGTTCTATTACTGTTTTTACATATTCCTTCGCCAGGGTTTGTTTGACTTTTTCCGTCGGCTGCCAGTATCCCTTTCGTATCGTCTCCAGCATTCTGGCTGTTAAAGCCTGATAAGCGTATGGGTTTTTCTTGTTGAAAAATTCCTTTAAATCCATTCCGTATTTGTCTTCGACATAGACCTCGAACGTCTCTTCCCAACGGGCAGCGTCTATTGTCTCTGGGACGGTAACCTGCCAGCCCCACATGTTTTCAATAAATTCAGCCATCTTGTTTGCCCCTTCAAAACCCTCCTTCTTCATTCCTTCAACCCATTCCGGATTCCAATAGCGTGAGCGCAGCTCCATACCCATCATCCTGTCGATGGACGTTATTTCAGGTTTAGCCGGATTCATCATATTAGCGACAACCAGACCGGGCGACTTTCCATCCAGTTCCCTGACTGCTGCGGCTAATCCGCCCGCATACATAAAAAAATCGTCGTTATCAAGGGTTCCGTAAAGATTGGTAGAGCGGCTGTGCACAACCATCCTTGTTCCGCTTAACACCATTTTGTAGACATCTTCCATCGGTTCTCCCCACAAACCGTTCCCATACCCATAGCTCATCCGTTTCAGATATTCCTGTCCTAAAACGGAGCTATCTTCCCATGTTCCGCTTGCACTTGCGATTCGTGATACATTCAAATCATACCTTCCGGGAGCCTCATCAAATATTCGAATTGCTGCATATTGTTCCGCCTTTTTTTGTGGCCAACCCTTTCGGATCAGTTTATCGGTTACTTCCTTGATATGTTGTTGAACATAGTTATCCTTTTCGTCAAGCCTTTTTACCATTTGAACGGCCTGATCAATGTATTGTGTCAACTGTCCAAACATCTCCTCTGCAGCAGAAGAAACGACTATATCAATTCTCGGACGCCCCAGCCTTTCTTTGGGAATGATTTTAATGCCTGTCACCTTCCCCCATTCATTCCAGATAGGTTCAACCCCTAACAGGTAAAGGATCTGAGATTCCAGCACACCTTCATGGCGTATCGTTTCCGTGCCCCAGATAACGAATGAAAGTTTTTCGGGATATTTTCCGTCATTTTTTGCCAGATAATTATCGAGGAGTTCCTGTGTCAGCTTGACGCCCACCTGCCATGCCTCTTTTTTCGGGATTTTATCCGGATTAAAGGCATAAAAATTTTTCCCAGTTGGCAAAGAATCTGGATTTCTTACGGGGTCATTTCCCGTTCCCGTTGGTATATATTGTCCATTCATGGCCTTGATTATACTTGACAATTCCCGCCTTGCCCCTTCCTGAATATTTTTGTCCAATTCATCGGCAGGAATATCTTTGACTACCTCCTTTATCGCCTGAATAGTAGAGAAACGAAGCGACTTATCAGGTACATGGCCAAATGTATGTAGTCCGTAAGGCATATTAAGCTGCTTCAATTCCTGAAGATACTCTCCTATTTTATGAATGACTTCATGATCAAACTTATGCTGGACATCACTATGGGTATCAATATTCAGGCACTCACCAATTTCTATGTCTTTCTCGATTCCCAGCTCTTTAATCTTTTTTATGATATTTTCCATGTATTGCCTTGCAAGTGCAGCATCCTGTCCAAGCGCCCGGTCATGATCGCCGATCAGTTCTTCAAGCCCGGCATATTCATGGTAAAGTCCTCCTTTTTTTAGCGGAGGTATCATATGATCTATCACAACCGCTGATCCCCGCCGTTTTGCTATAAGCCCTTCACCGACATCATCTACGATATAAGGATATATTACCGGCAAATCCTGAATCAATACCTCCGGCGGGTCGTCACCGGAGAGGCCGTTGCTTTTCCCAGGCAGCCATTCATGTGTGCCATGCGTGCCGAAATGGATGACTGCGTCAGCGCCAAAACCATGTTTCAGCCATAAATAGGCGCCCAGATACTGATGGTGTGGAGACAGATCTTTGCTATGATACATGGCTTCCTTATCTTGCAGCCAGCCTCTTACCGGCTGCGGGAGGATGACAACGTTTCCACGTTGTATTGCAGGAATAACCATATATTTTTTCTCTTGCTTCGGGTCAGTCCACATCATCACATTGGATTCTTCAACCGTTCCCCAATCCTTATTGACGTCTTTCATAAAATTCACAGATAAATTCCTCTCCCACTTTTGGTACTCCGCCAGAGGCAGCAATACACATTTCCCGTTTTCTACCATCTCTTCAAGTTCGCCTGGCGCCCAATTCCCGACATTTCTCCCGTATTTAAGAGAATTTGAGAGGAGTATTTCGGGATCAATTGCTTCAGTACCGACGTCGTATCCACACTCCTCCATCTTTTTCAACACATTCGCAATGCTGGCAAATACGTTAAGATAACTTGCACCGATATGTTGCTTCCCCGGCGGATAGTTCCAGTAAAATATCGCCACCTTTTTATCGGAGTTGTTTTTTCTTTGTAAACGGATCCATGCCTTTATGCGATTAACCGCCCGGTCAATACGCTCCGGTATGGGCTTTCGTTGTTCGATAAAAAACCCTGTTGCATCATCCTTTTCACGGATACGATATGATACGACTGTAGGCTGAATAAGACCGGCAATTTCAGGAATACCCAACTGCCAGCTTACCTCCAAAGAACTCAAACCTTCAGGGTCATTCTCCCACGTTTTTCCGTCTTTTCCATAAACGGTAATCAGGTTGATTACCGGTACTCCGCATTTCTACCTCGAACGTCTCTTCCCAACGGGCAGCGTCTATTGTCTCTGGGACGGTGACCTGCCAGCCCCACATGTTTTCAATAAATTCAGCCATCTTGTTTGCCCCTTCAAAACCGTCCTTCTTCATTCCTTCAATCCATTCCGGATTCCAATAGCGTGAGCGTAACTCCATACCCATCATCCTGTCGATCGGGGTCATTTCCGGTTTGGCCGGATTCATCATATTGGTAACGACCAATTCAGGTGACTTTCCATCCAGTTCCCTGATTGCAGCGGTAAGTCCTCCTGCGTACATGAAAAAGTCATCATTATCAACAGTTCCGTACAGATTGGTAGAACGGCTGTGAACAACCATCCTTGTTCCGCTTAACACCATTTTGTAGACATCTTCCATCGGTTCTCCCCATAAACCGTTCCCATACCCACAACTCATCCGTTTCAGATATTCATCCGCTACTACAGAATCATCTTCCCAACTTCCACTTGCGCTCACGATTCTTGAAACATTCAAATCATAACGACCAGGGGCTTCATCAAAGATTCTAATAGCCGCGTATTGTTCGGCCTTCTTTTGAGGCAAGCCTTGTTTAATTAATTTTTTAGTTAATTCCCCGATATGTTGCCGAACCCAATTATCTTCCTCATCAAGCATCTTTACCATTTGAACGGCCTGGTCGATGTATTGGGTCAACTGTCCAAACATCTCTTCTGCGGCAGAAGAAACGACTATATCAATTCTCGGACGGCCCAGCCTTTCTTTAGGAATGATTTTAATGCCTGTCACCTTCCCCCATTCATTCCAGATAGGCTCAACTCCTAACAAATAGAGTATCTGAGATTCCAGTACTCCTTCATGGCGTATCGTTTCCGTACCCCAGATAACAAATGAAAGTTTTTCGGGGTATTTCCCGTCATTTTTTGCCCTATAATTATCGAGTAGCTCCTGAGTCAGTTTAACGCCCACCTGCCACGCCTCTTTTTTTGGAATTTTATCCGGATTAAAGGCATAAAAGTTTTTCCCTGTTGGTAGAGAACCCGGATTCCTTACGGGGTCATTTCCCGTTCCTGTTGGTATATATTGCCCATTCATGGACTTGATCATACTGGACAATTCCCGCCTTGCCCCTTCCTGAATATTTTTGTCCAGTTCAGCGGCAGGAATGTCTTTGACAACTTCTTTTATCGCCTGAATGGTAGACGAACGAAGCGATTCATCAGGCGCATTGCCGAATGTATGCAATCCGTAAGGCATATTAAGCTGCTTCAGTTCCTGAAGATACTCCCCTATTTTATGAATGACTTCATGATCAAACTTATGCTGGACATCGCTATGGGTATCAATATTCAGGCACTCACCAATTTCTATGTCTTTCTCGATTCCCAGCTCTTTAATCTTTTTTATGATATTTTCCATGTATTGCCTTGCAAGTGCGGCATCCTGTTCAAGAGCCAGGTCGTGGTCGCCGATCAGTTCTTCAAGCTCTGCATATTCATGATAGAGTCCGCCTTTTTTTAAAGGTGGAATCATATGGTCTATGACGACGGCTGATCCCCGTCGTTTAGCCACAAGCCCTTCACCAACATCGTCTACAATGTAAGGATAAATGACCGGCAAATCCTGAATCAACACCTCCGGCGGGTCATCACCTGAAAGTCCGTTGCTTTTCCCAGGCAGCCATTCATGTGTGCCGTGTGTGCCGAAATGAATTACCGCATCTGCGCCAAAGCCATACTTCAGCCATAAATATGCCCCTAAATACTGATGGTGAGGCGACAGATCTTTGCTATGATACATGGTTTCTTTATCTTGCAGCCAGCCTCTTACCGGCTGCGGGAGGATAACAACGTTTCCACGTTGTATTGCAGGAATAACCATATATTTTTTCTCTTGCTTCGGGTCAGTCCACATCATCACATTGGATTCTTCAACTGTTCCCCAATCCTTATTGACGTCTTTTATAAAATCCGCAGGTAAATTCCTCGCCCATCTTTGATACTCCTCCAGTGGCAGCAATACACATTTCCCGTTTTTTACCATCTCATCAAGTTCGCCTGTCGCCCAATTTCCCACGTTTCTCCCGAATCTCAGAGAATTTTCAAGGAGTATTTCTTTATCAATTGTTTCATTGCCTACATCATATCCATTTTCCTTCATCATCTTTAAGACATTTTCAATACTGGCAAAGACGTTAAGATAACTGGCGCCGATATGCTGTTTTCCCGGCGGATAGTTCCAGTAGAATATCGCCACCTTTTTATCGGAGTTATTTTTTCTTTGTAAATTGATCCATGCTTTTATACGGTCGACAGCCCGATTAATACGCTCAGGTATGGATTTTCGTTGCTCGATAAAAAATCCCGTTTCATCGTCTTTTTCACGAATACGATATGAAACGACCGTAGGTTGGATAAGACCGGCAATTTCTGGGATGGCTAACTGCCAGCTTACTTCCAGGGAACTTAAACCTTCCGGATCGTTCTCCCACGTTTTTCCGTCTTTTCCATAAACGGTAATCAGGTTGATTACCGGTACTCCGCATTTCTCTAGCGAATCCGTCGCCTTAAAATCTGAAAAACGAAATAAAAAAGAAAGTATACCGGAAACCCTTGAATTCCCTCTGTCATCGACTAATAGTTTTTCAGCGACAGCCCCCTCAGGGTAACCGAACGCTACAAATGCATTAAATCCTTTTTCTTCAAGTTTGCGAATTATGTCATCTTCTACTCCATTTTGGTTTTGTTCGCAAAAGGAGGAGTACGTCAGAACTGCGATCCATGGCGCATTTTCCTTAAAATAGCCAGACTTCATATACCAACTTTCGTATTCCTCAAACGCTTCAAAATACATCTCCTGCGAAATGTGGCGGTGGTAGTAACCTTTTTTCAGCCGTTTCATGGGTGACGCCGGTTTAATTTCAGAAATATTGACATATTTTGCCAGGGAGAATAGTACCATATTCTGAAAATTCTCAATCCCTCCGCAATCAAAATACGAACGAAACTCTTCATCATAAGTAAACCCCAGTTCAATGTACTCCTTATCTAATCCTGCCGATTTGTTAATTGGCAATATACGCGCTCCATTGGAAATAGCATTCCGTATTACCTCACCATCAAAACCCGATTGTGTTGAAGTTGAAATCCGTATACCCATGATGTCAATAACAATGACGTCGGAATCCTCTATCTCATGAGGATCAAAGTCAGCATCCAAATCAGTCTTACTAATGAGTTCAAAATTTACCCGGCTTTTCAAAGATGGATATTTTGTCCAGATGCCTTTTATCACTTTAACGACCGTAGGCGTAAGGTAGTTTCCTACAAGAAAAGTGTATTTTACCGGTTTGGTTTCTTCCGCGAGAGAAAAAGGAAGATAGAGAACAAACACGGTAAATACGATTATCATCACACATTTTTTCATTGTTCACTCCTTCGCGGAGAACAAACATCTTTAGTATATTCCCATCTCATACGATCTCCTTCATTGAGAATACGTTTATAGGCAAGAGATGTTGCGCGTTTACCATTAATGTCGTAATACCACGCCATATCCCCCCTTTGCCCTTCAACACCGTCAATAGAATTAACAAAAATGAATTCGCCAGATTGTTTTGTTTCAATCTTTGCAACAGATTGAAGCGCTTCTAATACAGTAATGCCCTGTTTCCATTTTGTTTCTACTTTACGGCTTTGCTGTAACCCTCCATAATCAATTTCTACCGTTATGCTCTGGTTAGCGCCAAGCGTTGCGGGTAAAAGCACAAAAACAACAAACATTCCTAACATTCTACTTAAGTGTTTCATAGTTGCTGCTCCTCCTTATCTTAATATCCATTAAACAAACGGTTCTTTTTACATTCCCGTATTTTAAAACTTGAATTCCACTCCCCCGTACGCTGTAAAACCGAGGGAACCAAAGCCAGTTACCTCTTCGTAGTCATAATCAAAAAGGTTTTCGAACCTGACATAAGCAGCCATAAACTTTGTGACGTCATAGCGAGTCGCCTGATTGACCGTCCAGTAGTTGTCCATTTTCGTTCCATTGCTGTCTATTCTGTCCCTTACCATTATCCCTGTTACGTTGATATTTAATTTCTCAATGGGATTGGTGTTAATCCCAAGCGTTGCCCGGTTTTCCGGTCTGCGGGGTAGTTGCTGATCTTTTTCTCTGTCCCTGGTATCTGTATACGTGTACGTTCCGGTGAATGAAAGTATAGTAAATGGTTTATAGGTTAGAATGGTTTCGATGCCCTGAGACTCTGCCCTGGCTGCGTTTTCTGCCAGGTAGCTGCCATCGGGCTGCACAGTGGCAGTGATAAGGTTTTTAAAGTTATTTTCAAAGTAGGTGACGTCGATGGTTAGTGTGTCTTTGAGAATCTCTTTTTCAACACCGAAATCCCATCCCTTGCTTTCTTCCGGACGCAGGTGCGGATTCCCGTAGTATGGGTAAATCAGTTCATTCAAACTTGGCGCCCGAAATCCCTTTCCCCATGAACCATGTAGTCTGGCGCCAATTTCCTCCATGTTATAAGACGCCGTTGTTCTATACGTAAGATGAGATCCGAATGTGCTAAAGTCGTCGTGGCGTAATCCAATTGTCCAGTGCAACGACTCAAACAATTCTATTTGGTTTTGCAGAAAAACCGCATTGTTCCGGTAGGTTTGCCCGTCATACTTACCCTCGTTTTTACCTTCCAACACTTCATATTCGTAACCGAGTGTTATCGTATTTACGTCAAAGAGTAAAAAGTCTGATTGATGTTCTGCCCGCCAGACCCTTGTAGGAATGCGAAATCTGCCCGACTCATCCGTGGGATCAAAGCCTTTTAGTTCTGTATCGTTAACTGAGATGAGAAATGAGGGAGTCCATATATCAAAAAAAGTCTTGCTGGCCTTCGCAGAGAAAAGAACCTCGTCTGTAGTTTGGCGTCTGTCAGGGTCGTCAACCGCACCAACACCATATACAAACGCATCATATTCAAAATCCGAGTGAGACCCCCTTATAGTTGTATCAACCCTCCCGTTATCCAGGAAATTCCATCCCAGCCGTGCAGAACCGGTAAGATTCTTGTAACCGTCCTTTTCACTTCCACTGCTGGCAGCGGATATTCCGAGGGTTTTCAGGTAGGAACCTCCCACTGAATAATCAAAATTCTCCTTTCCTCCTGAAACGTTAACAGTTTCCCTATAGGTATCGCGCATCCCGTACTCGGTTCCCAGGTTAACTTTGTTATCGCCTGCCCCTTTTTTTGTAATAATATTAACAACACCGCCAATCGCTTCAGAGCCATACAGGGTGCTTTGAGGTCCGCGCAGAATTTCTACTCTCTCAATGTTGTCTGTGGAAAGATTCGCAAAATTAAATGCCCCGGATGTGGGACTATTCATTTGGACACCATCAACAAATACTAGGGTATGTGCGGCTGACGCCCCCCTTATGAACAAGCTTGTAGTCCCGCCTATCCCCTGAGTTCTTGTAACTTCAATCCCCGGCGCCTGACGTAAAACATCAAGCAACAGCGGCGCTTTGCTATTCTCAATGTCTTTTTGTGTAATGATTGATAAAGAACTGCCAACATTCTTAGACAACTGTTTCGTCCGTGTCGGTGTTATTACGGTATCTTCCGTATCGTTAGCATCTTCACATTGCCTGTCTTTTCCATCCTTTGGCGGTGGGTCTTTCGGAGTTTCCGGCGAAGGTATTGTGGTATGGGATAGCGGTATTTTTTCTTCAAACGGCAAAGGGTATACCTCAGGCTCCTCCGGGATATTTTTCACATTGTCCGGTTGTTTTTGAATCGTTTCAATTGATTTGAATTCATCGGCAGGATATGCTTCTTCTATTACTTCAGGTATCTCTTCCTTTCCCGGGATACGGATAATAAGCTTTTCTTGTGCAGCCTGATTATCCGGCCTTTCCGCCCATTTGGTAAGTATTCTGTCATTTGTTTCCTGTTCTTCTTTTAAAACAGGAATTGATTCCCCTGCTGCCGATACGCCGGGGTATTGATAAAAGGCAAGCGCTAAAATACCTGTTACTATGATTAGCAAGTGCTTCACTCGTGTTCTCCTTTTTCCCTCGAAAAAAATAGTATGAGAAGTTGTGCAAGACAGGTCTCCTGGCTTTCGGGTCATCCTACTTTCCGCGCCTTCCCGAAAAGCCGTTCATTACTTTAAACGGCTTTTCAGTGGCATTATGCAGATTTCGTCTCCGATTACAGTTGCGGGGCAGCTCCCGTTGCTCAGAAATAACGAGATGGGATTCCCTGGCGTCTTGCACATAAATACAGATTATTATTTTTAAGTATTAATACATGAATTTCCCCCCTTTCTTTGTTATAAGGTAAAAATGCTCATTTGCCAGCCCTCAGCCCTCAATCGGCAATCCTCAGTCCTCAGTAGGCAATTTCACAATTGTTAATTGCCGACTGCCAATTGCCAACTACAAGCCTACAGCAGAAGGAACAGTTAAATATTTTGCCAAAAAGCACGCACTGACGAATGGAAGTGTGCAAAGAAGTTACTGAAAAGACACTAAAACTCGATTTGTGTTCGTATGCCAAATAAGGTCACAACAGCAGTATCCATTAATCCGTCGGGGTTAAAACGGCCTGAAATAGTGGCGTAATGGCAATGTGCCTGTTAAGGACAAAACGGTAGTATATCTCGGTTGCAGATTCTTTAATCCCATCATCTGCTTTTGAATAACCAAAGGCAAAAGCTGCGCTGTCTTTTTCGCGCATGGGAACCGGTCTCCATTGATTTTAAACCAAAGGCGATAATTGCCTTCTCTTCCAAAAAGGCTATCGGCGTGTAAACCAACCTCTCCTATTCCGTAGAAGCCCTTTCCTATCCCCAGTCCCATATTGTCACTATCTGCACTTTGCAGTCCTAACCGGAAATTCAAGCCGTTTTCCATTTCGTAGATAGATACTGCGCCAGGTCCGTTATGCGGCGCTTCTAATGCAAGATTATTTACAAAGGCGCTGGTTATAAACATGGTTGTCTCATCATTGGCTACGGCATTGCTGTCAAAGTAGTTTGTCAAGTCTATCTTTCCTGCCACAAGAGCTACCTGTTGTCCGAACAATTTTGTCTCAAACCACATCTCCCGAATGGATAAGCGATCAGTACCGTTATTGTACCGGAATGCACCAGCATCATCATTGAGACCGGAAAGACTGTCGGCATGTTCATCAGGCCCGTTTCCTCCAATCGCCTCTAAATCCAGAAATAATGTTGTGAGATCTGAGGGTTTGTAGAGACAAAATAAATCCAGCGAGCCTTCCGGAAAAAACGCCCGTTTCTCACCGCCACTTAAAATCTGTTGAACAATAGCCGTACTACTTACCCCTATTTGAAATCGTTTTTCTTCAGTGGGATATGTTTCTTCTACAGGTTTTTGTGTTTCTTCCTCTTCGGAAAGGCGGATAACACGCTTTTCCTGTGCGGCTTGATTATCCTGCTTTTTCGGCCAATCGAAAATATCTATCCCGTCTGCTTCTTCTTTTTCTTCTGACGTTGAAATCGATTCTATTGCTTCTAGTGGTTCGGCATGACTATAAAAGATAGGCGCAGCAATAATCATTGACATAATTAGCAAACACTTCATTTGTAGTCTTCTTTCCCCATGGAAGCGGAGCTTCCAATGCAATTACGTTCCCAAGCCGGACAGACTGGGTCAAATGGGCAATTCTATCCTATTTCACGATATGAATTTCCCTCTTTAATAGAAAAACAGTAATAAATTAAGCATAAAATAGGCAAAATGTGATAAGTTGCCCCCACTTTTGAGACAACAAGGTTCATTTGTCCCAGTCTGCGAAGCCTGGGAACGAGCGTTTTTAAAGTATCTATTCTTAATAAGGACTTCGGCGATTTTCAACAATGTAGCGGCAAAGCGTGCCTTGTCGTTACATGAACAGTTTGAAATCTCTAAACGTTTAATATAGCTTTTTAATATTGATATGGTTGGGTGGCGCGGACAAACTCCGCTTGTACGGCGCCATCTTGCAATGGCGATTAAAACAAAAAAGCCCGTTTCTTCGTACAGGGAAGAGACGGGCTTTAAAGTACATACGTCACACTTCACCTCCTTTACGACGAAGAAGTTTTCGGCAAAACATTACAGGCAGGTCTTCTGACTAGCGGGTCGTCCTACTTATTGCGCCTTCCCGGAAAGCCGTCTCATTGGTATAAACTAATGAAGCGGTTCACCAGTGGCATTTGCAACGTTCGTCACCGGATACAGCGGCGGTACCGTTCCCTTTACTCCTCATTTCTGACACAATGAGTTGGAGTTGGGATTCCCTTTTCGTCCCAATGGGTATATTGGGACACCTGTAATGGGTAATTTATTTTTTCATTAAACAATTAACTACATATACACTCCTTACAAAGAGAATGAATTCCTGATGCTTAAACAATAACAAAAAAACCCATATCCTCGATACGGAAGATATGGGTTTTCTATTTTTATCGGTACGAGCGGGTTTTGAAACCTGCCCATACAATACAAGCATTGATATTATATATATACCCTTCACCCTCTTTACCATCGAAGACATCGTGAAGCGATTGCAGGCAGGTCTTCTGGCTCCCGGATCATTCTACTAATCACACCTTCCCGGAAAGCTGCGGCTTTCCAGTGGCTTTTCATGATGTTCGTCCCCGGTTACAGCGGCGGGTCCGCTCCAATCCTCAACTAAATGAGGCGTGGATTCCCTTTTATTCTTAACAAGCAGCTTGTTAAGAATACCTGCAACCAAACAATTATTTATAAAAAAGAACACGTCTTATTTCATTTCGGTGGGATTATACTTTTGAGGGACGACATTGTCAAATTAAATTATGCCGTATTATACTTTCAGTGTTTTACTGATTATCATGAATAGTTGTTTGAGAAATCGTTGGCCTGCCTGTGCATGCCGCACGCAGACAGGCTTCAAACAGGTTTCTGGTTATAAAAGACACAAACCGTAACACTTTAGTTTTTTGAAAAATTCCCGGGATAGGAAAAATACCATGTAGCCCCGTCAGGGGCGGTCTGTTTGTAGCGCAATAAAATTCAATAAGGTAAATAGCTCCGTAGGAGCGGCCTGTCCATATTCAGGCAGACCTGTTTAATATGGATTTACAAGAGACAGGTCGCTCCTAACGGAGCTAATATCTGTTATAATATCCTATTTTGCTACAAACAGGCTGCTCCTACGGAGCTTATAGGTAATACGTTTTTCAAAAGACTAAAATGTTACCACAAACCCAACAGCATTCATTTTTACCCACCCCTCAATCCCCTCCTGTAGAGACGTACGGCCGTGCGCATAACATAATTTGACAGTATGCAATATAATTATTACAATGTAGCACATGAAACTATTAATGGATGCCGATTGCCTTATTAAATTAACTAAATCAAAATTAAAAGAAGTTGTATGTAAGAACTTTGCAGTTACAATACCACAACTGGTTAAAGAAGAAATTATTTATAATCCCCAGGAACATATTGATGCTTTAATTATTAAAGAAAACATAGAAAATAAGCTGATAAAATTAAATACTATGACTTTGTCCTCTAAAAAGGGTGAAGATGCGATTTTTTCAATATTTCAACAAGGAGGATACGAAGCAATATGTAGCGATGATAAAAGGTTTATTAAGAGATTACGTTTCTTGATATCCCATACATAACCCCTGCGGTTTTTATTGCTTTATTGTTGAAAAAAGACACATTAACAATAAAAGAGGCACAAAATAAATTGGATTGTTTATCATCGTTTGTTAGCAATGAAGAATATAATGCCATAAAGGCAATATTAAAAAATTGGAGAAAATGATGAAAACAAAATCCATAAGGATACCTAAAGATATGATGGATGCTATTGAGCTTGTTGAAAAAGAAGAGAGGATAGAGGAATCCACTGCGAGGAGAAAGCTTATAAGAATAGGTTTTGAGACGTATACAGGAAATCTTTATAAGCAAGGCAAGATAACACTGAGGGAAGCTGCTCGATTACTTAATTTGAGCCAGATTGAAACAATGAATCTTTTTTTGGACTTAGGAATAAAGGGAAACCTTGACGCTTCAGATGTATTAGTTTCATTGGATAGATTTGTAACAAAATGAAATAAATTTTATTAGGCGGAAAACGCCTCTGTCTGGTTTGTAAATTTCTTTCGGGTAAGTTGCGTCCAGGTCCCAAGTCGCTCCGTTAATTGTGTTGGGTTTGAACGAAGGATTGTTTGTCCGTGTGGCTCTACCCAATTCAGAATGTCTTATTCCGTCTGGCCGGCTCGCTAAAATTTCAAGAGTGATTTTTTTTATTTGTCCTGTAATGGTCATTGTGGTTTGTTTTTAGTAGTCGTAGTTTTACAATTGGGCATAACTTGCTTATATATATAATAAATCCATACTTATCTATAGTCAGCCAAATCTGATTTTAAAAATTTAGCGGTAATTTGGCTTTTTAAAAAGCAGGGGCGAAGTATTTGCCTGCATATAAGAAGAGACGTAAAATACTGTACATGTGCCAACTTCGGTCTGTTGAATGAGTTATACGGTAAACAAACAAATGTTTCACCTCCCTGCTTGTAATGTCTTTAGAAAAATAGATTTATTTGACTATACTCAAAAAGGGTTTTTCAGTTGTCTGAAAAAACTGAAAAACCCTTTTATTTATAAATGACTGTTTTATCGTTATTATAAGGATGTTTTTTGACTGCTCTGTTTTGCTTATATTACAAAACCATTGCAATATTCCATCAAAGACCTGGTTATTTCCCCCCTTTTTTCTTTACCGCTGTCTTTGCTTTAGGCATTACGGCACTCGCTGCTTTTGCTGCGGGTTTTGTTTTTGATGGTGCTGCTTTTTTTACGGCTTTTTCCTTAGTAACGGTTTTCGCTTTTGCAACTGGTTTCGTCTTGGATTTTGATCCTTTTCCTGAAAGAATTTTCTGCGCTTCCGCTTTATCGGCATCCATGATATAGGTGATCCCTGTAACATCAGCGGCGTCACGCGTCAGGGTAACGATGTCGTCCCTTGTGATATATTCCAGGGCAAACTTCCTGGATCCGCACATTAACTGACGTAATCCCTGTGATAAACGTTGATAATAAGAATACAGCCCTAAAGCATTTGGCGGGACTTCTTTCTTACCAGTACCAAATAATCTTTTAACCTTTGAAGCCAACACAAATATCTCTTCTACATTACTGCCATAGTCAGCAATGAATTTATCAATTTTACCCTCTTTTATCTGGTTGGCTACCACTGTACCTACATGCGATGCACAAAGAGGTGAACGCGCCATGCCGACTGCTTTCACATATGGCGCACCAAGTGCAAATGCCTTGAAAATGTCGTCCTCAAACGCAAACCCACCCGCAAGGATTATATCAGGTACATAATGCCCCTTTGATGCCAGTTGATGCACATAATTATATGTAAGGGCGGAAATGTATAACGTCGGAACACCCCACTCGTTCATCATGTGCCACGGACTCATGCCGGTGCCGCCGCCTGCCCCGTCAACGGTTAAAACATCAACTCCTGCAATGGAACAATACCAAACCGCCCTTGCCAGATCTGCAGGACGATATGCGCCTGTTTTCAAAAATACATATTTTGCACCGGCATTCCTTAATGCCTTTACCCTTTTTACAAAATCGTCTTCATTCACCATTCCAACTCTGGAGTGCCGTTCAAATTCCTTGAATGACTTTCCAAAACTACCGGTAACTTCTTTGTCATACGGGTCAGGCAATACGATATACCCGCGGTCGCGCAACATCTTCGCCTTTTCCAGATTATTAATCTTAACCTCGCCGCCAATGTCCTTTGCACCCTGCCCCCACTTCATTTCCACCGCCTGAACGCCTAATTTTTCAACCCCATATTCCAGTATGCCTAACCGGCTGTCTTCAACATTTTCCTGCATTACTATCAAACCATAACCGTCTTGCTGCCAACTCTGGTAGGTTTTCACCCTGTATTCAAGATCGGGACAATGGGTTATTTTGCCATTTGATATTTTGGATTGTTCATCCATGCCGCCTACGTTTTCACCTATCGTTAGTGCAGTTCCTGAAATCGCTGAACCTATCGCTAAACCATCCCAATGCGTCTTTGCAACTTTTGTTGAACCGAGTCCGGGAATCATTATCGGCATCTTCAACTTAATGCCCTTATCCTTGCCAAGCCTTGTTTCTGTATTAACATTATCAAAAATAGCCTTATCGCTATCAGGGGCAATACCAACAGCGCCAACCGCAGTTCCCATTATGTTTAAGTGACTAAAATCTACAGGATATTCCTTGTCCGCACCTGCTGTAATGACCCCAAATGGCTGTGGATACAAATTTTCAACAGATCGAAATGCTGATTTTCCTATTTCGCAAATACCAGGACAATCATCTACACAAACAGAACACATCCCGCTGGAAGCATTCCTGTCATTAGGTGTTCTATTTTTTGTACGAGTTGCTGCCGACGCATTTGGTTTTGAAAACGACATCCCAAACCCCTTTCACTAGAATAGGTTAATTAAACTAACAATAAACATTTATTATACAGTAAATATTAATATGAAGAGATTACGTAAAGTGCCATAAAGTGTCGAATATATACATCTTTTAAAATTGACTGTCAATAATTTTTTTGCGCCCTTATATTGTTGGCAGTAATTACCGTCATGATTAGACTGCTTTTATACACTAAAATTATTATTTGTAAATAAGTAAGAGAATTTATATAATCTTCGAAGAAACATACACTCACCTTAGCAATTAATGCAATAATACTAAATTATTTAGCATTACTCAAAGCAGTTTCTCCAAAAGGAAGGAATTTAAATACGGTGAAAGCTCAAACAAAAACAAAAAATAACAGATGCCCGATTAAAGAGAAGGTGGAAAAAATAAAACAAGAGATCGGAAAGGTCATTGTAGGACAGGAAGAAATGATCGAAACAATTATAATCGCCCTACTGTCAGATGGGCATATCTTACTGGAAGGTTATCCTGGACTTGGAAAAACAATGACGGTAAAAACCGTAGCAAGCATACTCGATGCAAAATTCCATCGGGTACAATTCACGCCGGACCTTATTCCCGCCGATATTACCGGATTTGAAATGTGGCTCCCTGAAACGAAAAAAAGCAGGATTCAAAAAGGCCCTGTTTTTACAAACATTCTTCTTGCAGACGAGATTAACCGCGCACCGGCAAAAGTACAAAGCGCCTTATTAGAAGCTATGCAGGAAAAACAGGTAACCATCGGCAGGGAAACCCATCACCTGGAAAAATTATTCCTGGTGCTTGCGACTCAAAATCCCATCGAAATATCAGGTACCTATTTATTGCCGGAAGCAGAAATAGACCGTTTTATGTTCAAAATAAAAATCAGATACCCTTCTTATAATGATGAAATAGAGATAACAGAAAAACATGCCTCTGGCACAGAAACTCCACTCGCGGTTATTTTTAAACCTGAGGAAATACTTGCATTGAGAACTACTATAGCAGAATGGCTACCGCCAAATGATGCGCCCTCTATAATACAATACATCGCACGGCTTGTAAGGGCAACAAGGCCGGAAGAAAATGACGGCATACTGGAAGACCTTGTCATGTACGGCGCCTCACCCAGAGCAACTATTGCACTCACAAAGGCATCGCGTGTTTATGCTTATATCCAGGGAGACGATACGATTCTGCCTGAGCATGTTCAGAAAATGGCCTATCCCGTTTTGCGGCACAGAATCATCCTTACGCATGAGGCGGAGGTGGAAGGCTACGATTCAGATGATATTATCACAAAAATTCTTCACCGGGTTCCTATTCTGGAATAAATTCATTGAAAAAAAAACGTGTACGCCTTTATTTACAGCGGTTAATAGGTAATCTCTTTGGCGGATCATTCGCCAGCTATATAAACTCAACGCACGGTCTGGAACTGGATGAGCTTCGGCAATATCAGACCGGCGATGATTTAAGGTCTGTTGACTGGAAAACCACTTCCCGAATAGGCCGTTTACACGTACGTCTGAAATTAGTGGATAAACGTGCGACTATTTTTTTCATTATCGACAAGAGCCGTTCTGAAAAATTTGGCTCTTTTTATCATACAAAAGAAGATATTGTAGCTAAATTGCTTTCTCTCCTTGTTTATGCGGCATCAGAAACGGGCAATGAAATTGGTTTTCTCGCATTTACCGATAGAGTTGAGCAATACATACCGCCTAAAACGGGCGAAAATGAAGCTTTTAAGAATATGAAAAAGGTTTTAACGGATGAACCGTCCTCTCATTTTACTGACATTAACGCCGCATTGACTTTTTTACATAAAAAAGTGCAGTCTCCTTCTCTCATTTTTATCCTATCCGATTTTTTCGCCCCACATAATTACGAACGTTCACTAAAGACACTCTCCTACCGGCATGAGGTTATTCCTGTTATTGTTTCCGATAAAAGAGAGTCCTGCATCCCAAAAGCGAGGGGATATCTAACGATTCGTGATGTTGAAACCCATTGCAATAAAACAATAAGCACTACAGAGGCTCTTAATGTGCCTGCACCTTTTTATGCCTTACTGAGAAAATTAACCATAAGCGGTATAACGATACAGACAGATGAAGATGAAGGTATATGGATAAAAAAAATATCAGAGTTTTTTGACAAACGCATCCGTAGAGGAGGGAGAATTAAAAAATGAGACATCTTTTTGCTTTATTTACATTCATTGGCATGTTTTCGTGGGGATATTGTTTTACCCCGGTACATGGCCAGGAAACACAGGAAAATGAAACGTCCATTGCCGCAACAGCAAAATCAGAGTCGGAGTCGGAGTCGGAGTCAGCATTAAAAAAAGAGTTTCTGCTTACAGACAGGCCGCTTGAAATATGGACTTTTATCGATGATTACCGGATCATTCCCGGAAAAACGTTACATCTCACCGTACAGGTGTTATGGATGCTGGGTATAACCGTAGATCTGGAGAGTCTTGCCAATGTTGACCTTAGCCCATTTGTGATAGAGGGAATAATCATCAGTGAACGCCAGATATTTGATAACATGCATGATTTTGCGGTTGTTAC
This sequence comes from Candidatus Kuenenia sp., assembly GCF_027493735.1. NCBI lineage: Bacteria > Pseudomonadati > Planctomycetota > Candidatus Brocadiia > Candidatus Brocadiales > Candidatus Brocadiaceae > Candidatus Kuenenia > Candidatus Kuenenia sp. The sequence goes on along the minus strand of NZ_JAOSKF010000019.1, from coordinate 191,691 downwards.
TTACGCACTTTCACTGCCGCCAAATATTAAGGAGGGTATATACTCAATACCCTCCTTCAAGCTTTCCTATATTAATACCGTTGATTCTAAGGAAGGGGCTGCCAGTTCCGCCCCTATCGCGGTAAAAAGAACACCCATCCTCGTTGAAGGGAAAATCGACAAGGATGTTATATGTATCGGCGACCGCATTCACTATACACTAACCATCAGATATGAAAATGATATAAAACTCCTGTGGGATACCATGGATAAAATACAGTTCCCCCCTTTTGAAGTATTAAAAAAAGAGTCCTCGACACAAACCGAAGGGGAATTGACAAAAACCGTTATAGATTATACCCTCGCAATATATGAACTGGGGGGGAAAGAGCGGAATCCTGAAATCCCGGGAATATCTGTATTGTATTACAAGGAACCGGATTCACAAAGCGCGGCAATCAGAGGCAACGATTCTTCTATCGTTACAAAAGAAGCCCATACTACACCAATTCCTATTCTTATCAACACACTCCTTAAATCGGTTGATGTCCCGCTGGAAGGATTAAAAGGCCCGGTGCCTTATTCAAAAGAGCATGTTTTTTTCTATGGATACATGCCCTTTGGCGGAGGAATTCTTTTGTTGCTTCTGTTTGGTATGCTTACCATAAGGGCATCCATGCAAAAACAAGCTGAGAAAAAGCCAATAACCACCACTATCACCCCTCATATTGCCTTAGAAAAATTAAAAGCTGTTATGTTAAAACTTGAATACACTGACAACGACGCACTAAATAAAGAAAACGCTCAATTAGCCAGCAAAGCATTAAGGACATATTTGGGCACTTTTACCGGTATCTCAAACGAACTCGCACAATCGTTGACAACTTCCCGTTTTTTTGAAAATAACGGACAAAACAAACTCTCTGAGGACGCAACGACCGTAGCTCGTGAATCCTTTCGATTATTAGATTCACTTATTTTTGAAAAACAGATACACGAAGAGACATTTAAGAGAACGAAAGACTGTTTGGAAGATGTTGTGCGGTTAACAGGTATAAATAAATGACATTAGCGAATCCATGGTTCCTTTTCCTTATTATCCCTTTTGGCTTGCTCTATTTTTTTTGGAAAGAAAAAAAATATATCGGTTATTCAAGCCTCTATCATGTAAAAGAACTGCATGGGTTCAGGAAGGTTATCGCAGGCCTTTTTAAACCGGTCTTTTTTTGCGCGGTATTTTTTTTAATATTGGCGTTAACATATCCGCAATCCGCCTATCATAAAGAAAAGATATCTTTAAAAGGACGTGAAATACTCCTCTGTATTGATACTTCATTCAGCACAACCGGAACTGCCATAGAGACCATAAAGGAAGTTGTTGCTGCCTTTATAAAGAAAAGATCAAACGATATTATTGGATTATCTATTTTCGGCACTGATGCGGCTCTCATTACAATGCCCACGATGGAAACGGAGTTGCTTGAAAAATCTTTGGAACGTGTACACTCATCCCAAATGGGATACCAAACTTCAATAGGAGAGGGTATCTTTACCTCCATTACCGCATTGTTTGAAAAAGAAATGGGAAGCAGATTTACCTTCACAGAATTAAGAAACAGCATTAACAAGCAGTATCTCGATGATTACGCTGTTTCATTTGTAAAAGAGATGAAGAAAAGAGACTTACTGAAAAATAAACTAATAATTCTCTTCACTGATGGCATTTACAATATTGGCATTTCACCGGACAGACCCTTACGGCTTCTGCAAAGAATGGGAATAAAGGCGTATGTTGTGGCAGTAAAAGCATCAGACGTCTATGGCATAGACCCTGATATCGCCGCTCAACACATCCAGGAATTACAGGAAGCAATAGAGTCAACCGGAGGAAAATATTATCATGCCGATAATTTTGAAGAGGTTGCAAAATTCTATGATGAAATTGACAGGATTGAAAAAGATGAAATTGTGGTAGAAAATGTTTTTAAAAAAAAGGACCTTTATATATTCCCTATTATAGCAGGTTTGTTTTTTCTGTTAACAACTGTTTTCATTGAAAACTTCTGGATAAGAATCCCTTGAATCAGGTTGAGTTGTAAAAGATAAAAAACCAACGGCATTCATTTTTACCCGCCCCAAACCCCTCCCAAGAGGGGAATTTGATAAGTCCCCTTTTGGGAGGGGTTTGAGGGTGGGTTTGTTCATTGCTTAATTAAAAATATTGAAATTCCTAAACGTTAAATTAAAAAGGAGATGCCTATGTTCTATAAATTGCTTCCCAAAAATAACCTTCGTAGTGCTTGCATGCATTCTCACATTCTACGGTTATACAAATTTAAAGATAAACACCATTATTACGAATTTGGACGAAAATATAAAAATGGGCAGATACCAGCATGCATTTTCCACAATTCGTAAGCTGGAAGAGAATCCTTTTATCCGCAAACTATCAGAAAAAGACCCTTTAATAACATATAACAAAGGCGTACTATATTCTTTGCTCATGGAAAATAAAAAGGCCTCAGATGAGTACCGGAAAACTATGGAAACAAAAGACCCTGTATTAAAGGCAAGGGCAATTTACAATAATGCAAATATTATTGCGGAAGATATGGATTTCTCCACTGCGGCAATGCAATACGTTGAAGCCCTGAAAATTGACCCCGCCGATTTCCAGGCAAAAAAAAATCTCGAACGAATGAGATTGGGCGAGATGCAATTCAATACCATGTTTTCTCATAAACAGGAAGAACGCGAAGACCGGATAGAGTCCCTGAAACTTATTCCATGGGGTACCAAATATCGATACAGCGGAGAACAGAAAATCCGCTGGTAGCGCATAAGAAATCCATCGTGTTTATAATATTACCGTGTAAATACCTGAAACTATTTCTTTTCTCAAAACTTATCGAATAATAAATCAATAATGTTATCTTTTATTCACGAAAAATATACCCCCCTTGTATTTTCACTTTCCTGCCTGATCCTTGTTTTCTACTTTATTCTTTACTGGCGGAAGGGAGCCTGGCTAAAAACATTTGGGCAGAAAACATACATACAAAAATTCAGCAAAATACCCTCAACATACAGAAACCTCATCAAAGGAACCAGCATAAGCGCCGCCTGCTGTATTTTAGGGCTTACACTTTTGCAGCCTAAATGGCAAACTACGGAAGAACAATATGAAAAAGAAGGGCTTGAGATAGTATTTGTACTTGACGTCTCAATGAGTATGCTTGCGGAGGATGTAAAACCCAACCGGCTTGAATGTGCCAAAATGGAGATTGCCAACCTGGTGAGAGGACTTGAAGACGACCGTGTTGGTTTAGTTGTTTTCGCCGCACGAGCCTTTTCCCTCCTCCCTTATCCAACAAAAGACTATGAAATGGTATTCCTTAGAATATTAAATATGGTAAACGAACATTATGTAAGATTTGTACCTTACGGCACAAATATCGGGAACGCCTTAATTGCTGCCATGGAAACCTTCAGTAATGAAGCAGGGAAAAAAATAATAATCCTTCTTACCGATGGAGAAGAGCAGCTTCTCAGAAGGAGTCAGGTAGTGGAAGCAATACGATTGTTATTGGAAAAGAACGATATTTCCACTTACATCATTGGCATTGGGGATCCAAATAATTCCACCTCCATACCAAAACGGGATAGATTGGGGAATAAAAGTGGTTATGAACGCACAGAAGATGGAGAGATTATTTACACAAAACCCGATCCGAAATTATTAAGAGAAATAGCAGAAATGGCTGGAGGCTCCTACCAACACGATGCTACCGGCGCTGAACTGCAAAATATCTTCAAACAGGTTATTGAAACAAACAAAGACATTATCGGCGTAAAAAAGAAAAATATCATTTACGATATTTCACAATATTTTCTAGGCTGTGCATTGATTCTTCTTGCATTCTATTTTGTCTTATAACCGTTTTTCCCTTCGTATTTCCTTTCCCCTTTTCACTATAAACTAAGAAAAGGGGTTTTACGCTAAAACACACCCTTCTTAAACACGGTACATTTCAAAAAAAATATTGGCTTTGACATCACAAATATGGTATCCATACCCTAACCTGGAACTGGACAGAAGGGGAAATGCAGACCGGGATTTTAACCTTACGTTTGTTGCAGGGACACAATGCTCCGTGTTCCTGCGATTTTTTAATCTGTGTAATCTATGGTTCCTCTTTTGTATTTCATGCTTGTTTGGTTCTGGCTTGTCCATGTTAGGATTACCCGTATTGCATCACCCATTTTCCTTTTTTTATTCTATGGTTTTGGAGTAATAAAAACACATGAATGGAACCCTATTGTTTGCCTCCAATAAATTAGATAAATATGAACATATAATTTGCTACTTAAAACAGCATGGTTTTGTAAATATAATAACGGTGTTAAATGGAGAAGATGCCTTAAAACATCTCAATACCCAGCCCCCTCTTTTTGCATTTTTAGATACAGAGCTACCCATTTTGGATGGTTTTCAAGTATGTAAACTAATGAAGTCATCTCTTTTGGCAAATTGCAATAACGTTCCCGTAATTTTAGTCACTGATTCGCAGAAAAATTGTATGATATCCCTGTTAGCCAATTGTGTTGGCGCATATCTTTCAATTCATCCGTCATTTGCATTGGAAGATTTATTATATCTGTTACAAAACAAGCCAGAGTCAACGCCCGCGAATATTACCGCAAACAGGATAAAAATCTTGATTGCCGCCAGTGAACAATCTTTCACACAAATGTTGGAAACGTATCTTCTCGGGGAAGGCTATGATGTGATTATTGCCGGAAATGGCCAGGATGCCATTCATCAATTGAAGAATGAAAAACTATCCATCATGTTTTTGGATGATCATTTGCCGGAATCAGATGTCTCTGAAATAATCAGAAAATCAAAAGAGAGCATCCATGAAATATTTATAACAATTATTGTCACGCAGGGTTCAGAGCTAAGGGCAATTGAACTGATGAAAGCGGGGGCGAATGACTATATCATAAAACCGGCGGATGAAAAAGCCATTCCAACGGCCTTTGCAGATACCCTAATAAAATACCATTTAAACCTTTGCAATCATCGCATGGATGTGGAAGAATTAAAATTACTTTCCTTGATAGATGGCATAGTTGACGGCATTGTTTTTATGGATATGTATGGGAAAATAAACACGGTAAATAAGGCCGCAAATGCAATACTTAGCCAGTTGAATTTGGTGAGAAACAGCGATGGGTCAATAATCAGAATAAATACTATCGATATAAAAGATATTTACAGAACATTGTTTGAAGAAAAACAACTCTCCGTATCCTATGAAATTACTATTAATGACGATTTTGAAAAACATTTTAATGTTATTGCATCTTCGGTTAATCAGTTCATTGATGAAAATATACATGTTATCGGAGATAGAAGGAAAAGGAAAAGGCTGGCACGATCTTTTATTGGCAATAATATAGGGATCGTTATCGTACTAAGAGACGTTACACGCGAACATCAATTAACAAATCAGGTAGTCCAGTCAGAAAGGCTTTTTGCGGTGAGTAATCTGGTAGCAGGCGCCGCACATGAATTGAATAACCCCCTTGCGGGCATTCAACTTTGCACAGAACTTGTCTTAAATGACCCTGCAACTAGTGAAAAATCGCTAAAATACCTCCAAAGAATACAGAAAGAAACAGAACAAATACAGGACGTTGTAAAAAGCCTCCTCACGTTTACGGGAAATTATACACTATCCAAGGAACAAATAAATATTAATGAAATCATCGAAGTTATCATAAAGCAGAAAATATATCAGTTTGACCACGCAAACATTAAAATTATTATTTTACCTGGAGACGTTTTGCCATTTGTTTTTGTCGATAAATATCAAATACGCAGGGTATTGCTTAATATAATCGAAAATGCCTGCGCTGCAATGGAAGTATCGGCATATGATAAATGCCTCACTATTAAAACAGAGGCTCAGAATAATGTAGTAAAGACCTATATATCAGACACGGGGCCAGGAATTCCCAAAGAGAATCTTTCTAAAATTTTCGAACCGTTTTATACCAACAGAGCAAACAAAAAGAAGAAAGGCACGGGGCTTGGCCTTTCCATAGCACATAGTATTATTAAACAGCATAACGGTAAAATATACGTGCAAAGTGAAGTGGGAAAGGGCACTACTTTTGTCATTGAACTTCCCGCCATGGAATCCCTTTAAAAGCTAACTGTAACCCAAGGGAGAAAACGATTACGAGAAAAACTGAAAGATGACAAACGTATTTCTCAGATTATTGAAAGAGTTGAAGCAAATATGTCAATAATAAAGATTTGCCCCCTTTCTTTTTGTTTTTCTTTGGGTGTATTCCTGCAAATGGGGCTGAGTATCCCGCTTCAACGTTTGGTAAATAACTCCGACAAGTAAGTAGCGCAACTGACAAAATAGGGTATGGGATTGCAAGTTGCCACAGTTGATAGTCATGGTTGGGATACCCATGTCAATCAAGGCGGTGTGGAGGGAACCCATTCCGAACTTCTCTCTGAATTAGCAAAACGGGGTTGTTGCTCTGTACACTGATTTAGGTACAACATTGATGAATAATGTATTGATCTTGACAATGGCTGAGTTTAGCGCACTCCTAAAAACAACGCAAGCCTTGGAACCGATCACGGCAATGTTTCGACTTGGTTCGTAATTGGAAACAGTGTAAACGGAGGGACATATGGAGAGTGGCCGGGATTACAGGAAGGAAATCTTTATTTACAGCGATATCTGTCGCACAATATCGAATACAGTAATGCGTTGGGTGAAGTGATTGCACGTCATTTCGGAAATCCCGCCAGTATATCAACGGTCTCGCCAGGTCATATTTATCAACCTGTTGAATTTCTATAGCCTTTTCGTGAAAGATTTCCTTCGGGTGTTTGTAGTAAAAGGTGATAATGGTTTGGTATTAAACAATATGCGACTATTTTAATGTATAGTCTTCATTTGTCGAGAAAATGTTTCCCCTTCGTCTTCCTCTGTTCATGATACGATCCCAAGCTCCAGGATATTGTATTCTTAGAGGTCTTGTCATAAGGGAAATATAACATTATCCGAAAGCAAAGTCAGTAGCAGAATTGACCAGTACCCTCCATACCGTCTCTCTCACGAACGTCCCCAATTCCAATGTATGCTAATCATTTCAGGCTGGAAATTTGTTTTTTATGATTTCCGTGTGTCCTTTTTTGAAAGTCCACTTCGCCTGCGTTGTTTCTCAATTAATGTTGTAGCCTCTTGTATTCCATCGATAAACCTTCTCTGTTTGGTAGCGGCAACAATTGCTTTTCCAGCAATAGGAGTAACGATAACGGTGATATTAAACATCATCGTATGACCTTTTGGGTTTTTAGGCTCTTCGGAGGTGACTTCGATTTTTTTAATTTTCATCCGTTTTTTTAACTTCCTGCCAAATAACTCCAAATGTCTTGTCGCTTGTTCTAACTCTTTATTACTTACAGAATCGCCTGGTTTCTTGATAATAATAAGCGGAATATCTTCTTCTGGACGCAAAAGCACAACTGCTCGCAGGATGTCGCGTGTCGAGAGAAAACCAGTAGGTTTATTATGCTTATCTACCAGAATAATACTATCATGTGGAGAGGTGATAAGATGCGAAACAATTTCTGTTCTTGATGTATCGTCGGGCAAAGAGTCAACCAGTACCGTATAGTACTTACGGATAGGGTCGCTCTTTCTGAATTTCTTTTCTCCTGCCAATGAATAAAAGCCAACATGCGTTCCTTCCTTAGGAAATCTCATCTTTGCTGTAGGCTTGATAAGTGCCTGCATGAGATCGCTTCTGGTGACGATTCCTGCAAGGGATCCTTCAGCATTAACTATCACCATTCTTGAAACACCTTTTTCTTTAAGGTCATAGAATACATCTTTCACCGAGGCAGTAATCGGGGCTGTTATTGGGATATGCGGTTTTACTTTGCCACTTACAAACACTAACAAGCCAGGATCTTTAATAATTCCCTGCAATATATCTTTTCCATAAATCACACTCTGTAAGTCTCCATCTTTACTAAGTACCGGCAATATATATATCTTTGTAGATAGCATATATTCTGCAACTTGATAGACTGGCGTTTCTTCTGTAATGGCAGGTGGTTTAAAAACTATAGATGATACTTTTGTGGTATAAGGAAAATTGCTGGAATAAAGTGTCTTGAAAGGAGATATCAGTCCGAGAAATTCATCATTATTATCAAAGATAAAGACTGCCTCATGGCTTGAACGGACACGAGATAAGACGCTACCAAGCGAATTTTGTGCCCTACTTCGAACAATTGATGCTAACGAAGAAACATACTTTTTAATAGTGGGCGGTTGTGTATTAGTCATAGGCACAAGATACCACTATTCTGTCCTCCATGTCAACAAAAATATAGGGTACTGCTCACACCCTTATCCCACCATCTTGGAACTAACATTGGGGCTTTAATTCTGTCCCCAATTCTCAATCACATCAAGGCCTTCCATTCGTGTATAGTCAAACAAATCGTAACACTTTAGTTTTTTAAAATTTGCTCGCCAATAATTCGAAAATTTTAAGTTAAAAGAGTAAGCAATTCATCTGCTTCGACAAGCTCAGCAAAACATATACTCGTTAATATTTTTGAAAAAACTTAAACATTTGTTTTTAAACTTCCCATAAGTATCATAATACTTATTATACAATATTTTTTTGCAAAAGAATTTCCATAATCTTTCAATGAGGTTTAGATTAGGTGAATAGGAAGGGAGAAATTTGATCTTTATTAATAATGTGGAAAACCACGCCCTGTGGGCGTGGTCAGAGTTTAAAGGCTTTGCCAGTAAAACGACTCATTGTTACAATCTAAGTTGAGTTGTCCCCACAACATCAACAAAGGAGTAACAAATGAGTCGATTTCGCAAATTATCGCATACGATATGGCATTGTCAATATCATATTCTTTGGACACCAAAATATCGTCTAAGAATACTTACTGGTCAAGTAGCAGAAGAAGTAGGTAAGTGTATCAGAGCATTTTCTGAACAAAAAGGCTGTGAAGTTGTTGAGTTAAATGTACAAATTGACCATGTTCATCTGCTTGTCATGGTAGTACCCAAGATATCGATATCCGATTTTGTAGGTATAATCAAAGGCAGAACAGCTATTCGAGTTTTCAATAAGTTTCGACATTTGAAGCAAAAACCTTATTGGGGTAATCATTTCTGGTCGAGAGGTTACTGTGTCGATACCGTTGGTTTGGATACGGAAAAGATACGTAAATATGTGAAATATCAAGAGCAGAAAGAGCGCCAAGAAGAGTCACAACGGTAAATTTAAAATGGGGACAACTCAACCTTGCTTCCTTTGGAAGGAAGGCATTTTCATCCCCTTATAGGGGTTATCCCAAAGCCACCTGCTCCGCGGGTGGATTCTTTACTCTCGAATTTGCAAGGTATTCTTTGACCAACTTAGACCTGTAATATTTAGCATTATCAGAGATTATGTAAATAGTACCGGCTTGAGCATACCTTGACTCTATTTCATGGAAAAGCTTTATTGTTGATTGAGCATTGATGCTTTCATCTTCCCGGATTGTTACTTCAAAGGTTTCTATGTCAATAGCACCGTTTAAATTTATTCTTTTCCTGCCGGTATTAGAGGGTATTTCCTTCTTTTTGCCTTTCTCTATCCAGCAATATGCAGACGTAGAATTGTGCTGTGGATGCACTCCATCCATAAAAAGTATCTTATCTCCTTCGGGTGTATAGATTTTATTGAATGTTTGTTTTACATATTCAACAATTTATTTTGCCACGCTATAGTTGTTTTTTCCTGATATGATCTTTTAATTGTTCTTCTTGTTCGCAGGTGGGTTTTGGCATACAGCCAATATAATTGTCAGATAAAATCCCGTCAAAAACCTTTATCTTTGTATAGTTTTTCGTAATTCCTGATTGTTTGATCGTCTAACAAGAGCGCTTCTGCTACTTCTTCATAACTCCATCCTGAATCAAGAAGAAGTATCGCTTTGATTCGGTCGGCATGATGTCTATGAGGCTCTTTCTTATGTACTTTTTTAAGTTCTATTCGGGTTTTTTCACTGAGAAATGGATTCATGCAGAATTTAATACTCCAGAAACACTTCAAATGCAAGAAAAAAACAGGTTTTTATAAAAATAAATGCTTTTGACTATATTAAACCGCATAACGGTAAAATATACGTACAAAGTGAGGTGGGAAAGGGCACTACTTTTATCATCGAACTTCCCGCCATGGAATCCCTTTAAAAACTAAAGCCTATACTATTTTATCTTTTGAATTGCATAATTTCTCTACGACGCACTCTTTGCACAACGGTTTTCTGGCAATACAGGTTAGCCTACCATGTGTCCCCATGACAAGGCAGGACTGTGTCCATTTCTTTTGCGGGATAATCCTGCACAATTCGATTTCCACCTTATCTGGATTATTGAATTTGGCAAAATCTAACCGGTGCGAAACACGGAATACATGCGTATCCACCGCTATCGCCTGCTTGCCAAAGACGTTACCAAGCAGCACACTTGCCGTCTTTCTTCCTACCCCAGGAAGCGTCAAAAGTTCTTCCATAGTTTCCGGCACCTTGCCATGAAACCTTTCCTCTAATGCCTTCGCGCACGCAATAATGTTTTTCGCCTTGTTCCTGTAAAAACCGGTCGGCCGTATTTCCTGTTCAAAAACATCCTGCTGTGCAAAAGCATATTCTTTCGCCGATTTGTATTTTGTGAACAAAATTTCCGTCACCTTGTTTACCCGTTCATCTGTACATTGAGCTGCCAATATCGTCGCTATCAGCAATTCCAGGGGATTTTTATATCGAAGAATGAGTTTGGGGTCCGGGTACGCCTTTTCAAGGAGTGATAAGATTTTTCTTGTTCGTTCTTCGGTCATAAGATTAATTAGGTTGGATTTTAAAAGACAACAAAAACCCAACGACATTCATTTTTACCCACCCCTCAATCCCCTCCCAAGAGGGGACTTATCAAATTCCCCTCTTGGGAGAGGCAGGGGTGGGTTTGTTCATTGGTTAACTAAAAATATTAAATTTAGGCAGATTTTTAGTAACTATTCAGCGTAATTTATTAAACTACCGGAGATCAGAGCGCAACTCGTTCCCAAACCTTGTACTGAACATAGTGAAGTATCTGTTCGGGAACGAGCCGTGTATCGTTTACGCTGAATAGTTACGATTTTTCTTCAAAAAACTAAAATATTACTACAATTGTGTTCCCAAGCCGGCGCTTGGGAACAAGAATGAGGAATCTACAAATATTTGTGAATGCTCCCCTTGTTTACATTTCCACAGGCGCCTGCATGCCAAGGATTTTTAAACCATTTTTTATGATTTGCCTGGCGGCATCTACCAGAAGTATTCTTGCTTTTGTAAGCCCTTCATCTTCGGATAATACCCTGTGAGCATTATAGAACTTATTTACACCGGCACAAATATCAATAAGATAATTACTCACTAATGACGGCTCATAAAACTGTGCCGCTTTTAGTACTACAAAGGGATATTGCCATAGATTCTTTATAAGATGAATGGCATCATCTTCATTTAATAATGGATAATCAATGTCCGTAGTTACATCTTTTCCATATTTCCTCAAAATGCTGCAAAGACGGGCGTGAGTATACTGCACATAAGGTCCCGTCTCTCCTTCAAAATTTAATACGGTATCCCAATCAAATATTACATCCTTGTTTCGTTTTGTGCTTAAATCAGCAAATATAACCGCCCCAATACCCACATCCCTTGCAACCATTTCCTTGTCCTTTAGCAAAGGATTCTTTTCTTCAATAATCCTTTTGATACGGTCTACTGCCTCAATTAATAAGTCTTCCAACAATATGACCCGCCCCTTGCGGGTGGACATCTTGCCCTCTTTAAATTTCATAAGGCCGAAATCCACATGGACACACTGGCTTGCCCAGTCATATCCCATTAACTCCAAAACCTTAAATATCTGACAAAAGTGAAGTTTTTGTTCAGAACCAACTACATAAATCATTTTTTCAAAATCATATACAGATTTCCGGTACTCTGCCGCTGCAATGTCGCGTGTTGCATAAAGTGTTGTACCGTCCTTTTTTCTAAGCAAACATGGCGGCATATTATACGCCTCGAGATTTACGATTAATGCCTGCTCGCTGATACAGGCTAACCCTTTCTTCTTAATCCCCGATACTGTATCCTCAACCATTGTATTGTAAAAACTCTCGCCAACAAAGGCGTCAAAATGAATCCCTAGCATCTTATATATCCTTTGAAACTCTTTAAGGCTGATATCCTTGAAACGTTCCCATAACTCCATCGCCTCTGCGTCTCCTGCCTCCAGTTTTTTAAACCATTCCCTCGCTTCGTCCTCCAGATGATTATCCTTTTCCGCTTCACGATGAAAGGTAACGTAGAGTTTGTTTAAGTCGGTAATGGTATGTTGTTCGAGATCCTTTTCTCCCCATTTTCTATATGCAACAATCAATTGACCAAACTGCGTCCCCCAATCACCAAGATGGTTGATCCCTATGCATTTGTACCCTAAATTCCCGTAAATATTATACAGTGCATTTCCAATTAATGCCGAGCGAAGATGATGGACGGCAAGGTGTTTTGCGATGTTTGGGGAGGAGTAATCAATAACAACGGTTTTCCCCTTGCCAATGGTATCGCAGCCATATGTGTCACCTTCATTCACAATTTTCTTTAAAACAACCGCAGAGAATATTGCCTTGTCTAAAAACAAATTCAGATAGGGGCCTGTTGCTTCTATCTTATTTATCGGGCTAACAGGATGCAGGAGGTCGGCTAATTCTGAAGCAATCTTCGCGGGAGGTTTTTTCAGCATTTTTGAAAGACTGAAGCAGGGAAATGCATAATCCCCCATCTTTGGGTCAGGAGGTATTTCAATGTATTTATCTATTTCGTCTTCGGAAAGATTTGTTTTTGCTGCTAATAAAGAAACTATTGTTTTCTTGAATTGGTCTGACATCTTTTCTTTTTCTATAATTCTGGAAAAACGCTTATGTTCGCTAAAATAAGTGGGAATGGAGTCTGAGGTGTGCCACAAGGCGGTAAATATGTTTCGCTTCTTAGTACCTTATCAGTAATTTCTTTGCATTTATTGGCAAAATATTTACTGGTCTCTTCTACAGTCTTCAATATACAGTCGGCGGTCGGCAAATTGCAGACTGTGGACTGCCGATTGCTTTTAGTTGCTCATTATCTAAGTCAGTCCCATTTGTCTTCGTACTTCTGCCATGGTAATCTCCGCCATGTTCTTAGACTTTTTCGCGCCTTCGTGCAATATATCAATTATAGAATGCTTATCTTTTATTAACTCTTCATATTTTTCCCGTATGGGAGATAATGCTTTTATGATATTTTCATACAATATTTTTTTGCATTCAACACAACCTATCTCCGCAGTACGGCATTCCCTGTTGATTCGTTCTATTTGTTCAATGGAAGAATAATGCTTATGTAAAGTAAAAAGGTTGCATATTTCAGGATTCCCCGGGTCTGTCCGTCTCTTCCGATTCTCATCCGTTACCGCTGTAGACAATTTTTTCCATATAGACTCAGAAGATTCTACCAACGAGATATAATTATCCCTACTTTTGCTCATCTTTGTCTTCCCATCAATGCCCATAATCCTTGGGGCATCTGAAAGTATTTCTTTCGGGTCAGGAAATATTTCTCCGTACCGCGAATTAAACTTTCGGGCAATCTCTCTTGCCAATTCTATATGCTGTACCTGGTCTTCACCAATAGGCACCGCTTCCGCCTTATAAACCAATATATCTGCCGCCTGCAAGACGGGGTAGGTAAATAAACCAGCATTAATATTATCCCTGTGCTGCTTTGCCTTATCTTTGAACTGAGTCATTCTTTCCAGGTGACCCATAGGCGTCACAGTATTCAGTATCCAGGCAAGTTCCGTGTGTTCCGGTACATGAGATTGCACAAAGAGGATGCATTTATTTGGGTCAAGTCCGGCTGCAATATTAACTGCCGCAGCGTTAATAATTCGGTTTTGCATTTCTTTAGGGTCGTATTCGACCGTTATCGCATGGTAATCGACAATACAGAAAATACAATCGTATCGATCAATCATCCCTACCCAATTCTTTATTGCACCCAGATAGTTTCCTATATGAACTTCCCCGCTCGGCTGGATTCCGCTAAATAATCGTTTTTTCATAATTTTCCGGATATATCTCAAACAACATTAAACTATGTATTCAGATTGCAAACCTGAACCCGCCAGGCATTGTGTCACTAATTTCCCTATCATCATATAATTTTTGATAGTTGTTCCTCTATCCGCTTTGCAGCCTTTTTTGTATCTTCGATACCGGGAACCAACGCGAATCGGACATATCCCTCACCTGGATTTATACCGCTTTCTGTTTTATCACTGATCCATCCTCCCGGCGTAGTTACTATGGCGATGTCTGGAGAAAGAAGCTTTTTAGCAAATTCCACCGAACTCATTCCCTGAGGCACTTTCTGCCATAAATAGATGGTAGCCTCAGGGGTGCAATCGGGAAGATTGATTTTTTTGAATGCGGTAACGAGCAGGTCTCTCTTCAGTTTATAATCAGCCCGCATTTCCCCGACGTGTGTTTCGTCACTCAATGCAGCGATTGCGCCATCCTGTATAAAGGTGGGCGTCCCTGAATCAATATTCGTTTTCACCTTTTTAAAAACATCAACAATCTTTTTGTCTCCTGCAACCCAGCCGATGCGGTAACACGTCATTGCGCTTCTCTTAGACAACGAATTAAAAACAATGACCCCCTCTTTTGCCACTTCAAGAATACTGTGCGGCGGTTCATTAAAATATATCTCACTGTATGCCTCATCCGATGCAACAATAATGTTATGCCTTTTGCCAAATTCCACTGCTTCTTTTAAATAAGACAACGGCGCAACGGCCCCTGTCGGGCTGTTCGGGTAATTAAGCCATAAAATCTTCGCCCTTTTGCATACCTCTTCCGGGATCGATTTCAAGTCCATAAGAAAATTATTTTCTTTCAGAAGCGGCACATAATAGGGCGTACCCTCGGCAAACAATGTTCCTCGTGTGTATGGGGGATATCCGGGAGTAGGAATTATTACATAGTCGCCGGGATCAATGAACCCTTCATGAAAGTTAAAAATCCCCTCTTTTGATCCAATTGTGGAAGAAATCTCTGTGGAAGGGTCTAACGTGACTCCGAATCTTTTCTTTGTCCATTGTGCGATTGTTTGCCTAAACTCGGCGGTACCAATATAGCTTGGGTATCCTGACGACTTACGCTTCGTGATCCCCTCCTGCGTCGCCTTGCGAATGATCTCAGGAGTGGGAACGGTCGGGTCTCCTACTCCAAAATCAATCGGGGTAACTCCCATTGCTCTCAACTTTTCAACTTCCTTATCTACCTCTGCAAACGCATAAGCGCCAATAGACTGTAATCTTTTTGAAACAATAATCTCCATAATAATCTTTCCTCAATATTAAATTATTTACTTTTTTGCAGGATCGGCATGCGCGGGTCTGGCAGGACTTCTCTTCGCAGTCATTTCATTGATCTGTATTTCGAGTACATTGGTCCTGCTCAGCGCTGCGTCAGTGAATGGGGTTTTAGGATTCTGTGGGGCGTATTTTTCAGCAAGTTTCTGTAAGGCATAATTCTTTTCTTCATGGTCAGTTACTTCCTTTATTGTGCCAAATAAAACTACTGAGCGATACGCAACAGAAGAAGCACACGTTGGTTGTTTCACAATGATCTCTGCTACATCATCAACTTCAAAGCAAACATTCCGGTTAATACGGATATTCTCCAGTTTTTTCCCTTCGTTTGCACAGTGAAGAAATATTTTCAGCGCTTCACTGTCATAAGTAAAATTCATCGGTGTGATATAAGGGATTTCCCGGCAACATGTACCTAGTCTGCCTGTTTTTACCTTTGTCAATATTTCATCAATTTCTTTTCGATCCGTAATCTCTTTATCTCGTCTGCGCATAAGAAATCTGGTAATCCCCCGCCATGTAAAATATCACAGACTTACTGTGATTATGATGTCTTTAATCTCTTACACTGCATTTGCATACGTAGTACGATTAAAACTTATCTTCATCCTCATCTTCAAAATCTTCATCTTCATCCTCAAAATCTTCGTCTTCATCATTGAAATCATGAACTTCGGACATCATTGATGCCGTGCTGGATATGAGCGAACTCATCGATTGGCAGAGCAGATGAACTATCTCGGCTTGAGTTTTTCGTTCATTGCTATCTTTCACTTTGTGCATTTCTTTCAAACTGTGCAATGTTTCATTTGAGAGTTGTTCTATTACTTTTTCAATATATTCCATACTAAGGTTCCTTTTAAAAAAAATGGATAATAAATAACAACAAGGTCTGACTATTACTTTATATCTCTCTTCCTACTGCCCTGGCAACAGGTTTCAATTCCTCCATCAGTTGCGCAAAAGCATCAAGATCAATTGTTTGAGGTCCGTCCACAAACGATTTTTCAGGGTCCGGGTGTGTTTCTATAATTAAACCATCTGCGCCAACCGCAATGGCCCCCTTCGACATGGGGTTCACAAGAGAGCGTTTTCCAGTACCATGGCTGGGATCAACAATAACAGGTAAATGTGTCATTTCTTTCAGTACCGGCACAATGCTCAACGACAAGGTGAAGCGCGTAAACGTCTCAAATGTTCTAATCCCCCTTTCACACAAAATCACGTTAGGATTATTTTGTGATAATATATATTCCGCTGCAAGCAGAAATTCATCATGAGTCGCCGACATACCTCGTTTTAAGATTACCGGCTTTCCGGACTCACCTACTGCCCGCAAAAGCAGGAAATTTTGCATATTGCGGGTTCCGACTTGCAATATGTCACTATATTTGCTCACTAATTTAACATGCTCAGGGGTCAGAATTTCTGTAACTATTGGCAACCCCGTAACATCACGGGCATGGGCCATGTGTATCAAGCCCTCCTCCATAAGGCCCTGGAACGTGTACGGATTGCTTCTGGGTTTAAAAGCACCTCCCCGTATTGCGGTAGCGCCTGCATCTTTCACTCTCTTTGCAATCTCAACGATCTGCTCCTTGCTCTCTATCGCACACGGACCTGCTATTACCGCAATCTTTTCCCCCCCGATAGTTTTGCCATTTGGCAGATGTATTATCGTATTAAAATCCTTCCCTTCCCTGCTTGCCAGCTTATAAGGCGCTAATATAGGAACGCTCTTTTCCACCCCTGGCAATACATCCCAAAAATCCTGCGGCAAAATGCGTTCATCACCAATTACCGCAATCACATTCCTGTTTGTTCCCTGCAAAAGAACGCCTTTTAAGCCGGTCTTCTCAATTTCTTTAAGGACATGAGCAACATCTTCTTTTGTCGACTCAGCCTTCATCACAATGATCATTGGCTATACCCCCAACCATATAATTCTATATAATCCTATAGGCAAAAAAAAACCCTAAAACCATTAGTTTTAGGGTAACAAATCAATCTTTTTATACAATACCAAACCCTAAGAACACCTAATTCTATAGTAAAAATAGTTAAAATACATATTTCTCCCCCCCTATTATTTATGAACCTCGAAAAGCTAACATATTGATATATTTAATGTCAAGATTATTTTGAGGTCAAGTAATGCGGTAAAATTCCAATGCCCAAATTACAAAATCCGTAACATTTTGATTGCGGGTTTGCCGCTCTATGAAATTTTCTGTTATTCTTTTGTTAGAATATGGGAATGCACCTCATCTCTGATCTTTGTCGACTTGCTATTGAGAAAATTCTTGACCTGAGAAGCAAATTCACATAGGATTTTATTTTAGATGAAGATACATAATGAAGGTGCTTAATAAAGAAAAAGCATTACCCCTTAATAAAGGAGAAACGGAATGGCTAAAGTTAAATGCCCCGGTAGTATAAGAAACGCTACCCCTACACCAATCGACCGGAAATGTAATAATTGCGGCTGTGATGTTGAAATGTGGAGTGACGAGGAAAAGGCAGATTGCCCGAAATGCGGAACTACCATATTTAAAGACAAGGTGCCCACCTGTGTTGAGTGGTGCAGTTCTGCCGAAGAGTGCATGGGTGACATCCTCGATGTGAAAAAAATCAAAGAAGAAGCCAGAAAACGAGCAGAAAAAGATGGAGACCCCAAGTTTGTAGAAAAGGTTTCTGAAATGATAAAGAAGAAGAGGGAAGAGAAGGGATGTGACTCTGAATAAATTAAAATTGTTTCACTTTGTTTCTTAAGCTGGCATAGCCAGAACCAAACAAGCACGAAATAAAAAAAACGAAATTCGAAGTACGAACGAAACACGAAACAAACCCCAAAAATCCTCCCCCTTACCCCCAAAAGGGGGAGGATTAAATTGAGTGTTTCGTATTTCATCGTTTAATATTTTGTCAAAAATTGCAAAGAAATTGCCGCCAGAAAAACACATACTCATCCTACGCCCTTGCGCTATCGGCGATCTTATTATTACCTTACCCGCCCTGCATGCTTTGCGAGAATACTTTCCAAACGCATACATTGAAATTATGGGCTATCCCTCATATCTGGAAATCGTTCATGGCCGTTTCTATGCCAATGCCATGAGCAGATTTGATCAGTCAGATGTTTCATCATTATTCAGAAAAAACGCGTTACTCCCTGATACGTTAACAAAAAGATTTTCAAAATTTGATTTAATCATTGCGTTTGTTTCTGATAAGGATACCATTTTCTCCGAAAATCTTAAAAAATCCGGGGCACGAAAGGTTCTTTGCTATAATCCTTTCCCCAATAATTCAGAACCAGTTCATATCAGTAATCATTTTCTGAATTTCCTGAAATTACTGGAAATACCATATTCAAACACTTCGCCAATTATCTACCTGAATGAGGAAGACCTGAAAGCCGGAAAGGATTTTTTTCGAGATAACGCCCCCAATGCCGGACAAAAAACAATAGCAATCCATCCCGGAAGCGGCAGTATCCACAAATCATGGCCCTTCATAAACTACTCTTCAATAATTCATTGGTTAATAGAGCGTCTTAACGCACAAATTTTTATTATAAAGGGGCCGGCAGATACCGTGGTCGCCAAAAATGCCGGTAATTTACCCAAAAAAAATATCTGCGTAATCGATAATCAACCACTGCCAAAACTCGCCGCAATATTACAACAGTGCGACCTCTTTATTGGCAATGATTCCGGCATTACCCACCTGGCCGCAGCAATGGGAATTTCTATGCTGTCAATATTTGGCCCTACCGATCCTGCAGTATGGGGTCCTCGCGGAAAATCAGTTAACATATGTTACCGCCCAACATCATGCAGCCCTTGTTCTGATGAAGTAAGAAAAACCTGTTTTCCGAAAATCTGTCTGGAATCTATTACTACCGAAAATATACAAAAAGAAATCCTGTGCTCTCTCCCGTTGTTGTAATCATAAAAGATGAAGCCTTTTTCAAAAAACCAAAGAGTTACCACATTTTTTATTATTCAATTGACTCAACTGGCACTGTGATATATATTTTATCGCTCTTTGCCCCTACTTTTTCAAAAAACTATATTGTTACGGATTAGGTACGATAGTTTATTGTAAATATTTTTCATAAGAAACCTTAACAAAAATAAAGAGTCTTCAACGATGCCTGATAAAACAAAACGAACGAACCAGTGTCAATTACAAAGAAAATATTTATGCAAACCGCAAATACTTCCGCAATTTTTGAAGAAGGGGATGAGCGTTAGTGATCTCGTTGACGTATTTAGCCATTCGGGGGCATTTAATGGAGGAAGACTCGCAGAGGCCTGCAAGCTTTACTGCCATATGCTTAGCAAAGATGTTACCGTCGGCGTAACGCTCTCCGGCGCAATGACCCCCACTGGCATGGGCGGAACTCTCATAAGCCTTATGGAAAAAGGATTTGTTGATTTTATTATCTCTACCGGCGCCAATCTCTACCACGATCTCCACTTTGCCTTAAACTTGCCCATTCATCAGGGAGATTTCCGGGTGGATGATACCGAATTATATCATGCTGGTATTGAACGAATTTATGATATTTTTATCACCGATGAACTGCTCCTGAAGACCGACAAATTTATCCAGGACGTAACAAAGGGGATTTCAAATACTGAACCTATTTCTACTGCTGATTTTCATTATCTGCTAGGGAAGGCGGTTCTCTCCGAAACGTCGTCACCGCAATTGAGTTTTGTCGCGCAGGCAGCAAAATATAATGTACCTGTCTTCGTTTCATCGCCCGGAGATTCATCCATCGGCATGAATTTGTCGTATCTGAAATTACAAGGAAACAACCTTGTAATCGATACCGATATTGATGTTATTCAATCCACTGCTATAGTATTTAACAGCACATTAAATGGTGTAGTAAGCATTGGAGGCGGCTCGCCAAAAAACTTCTATATGCAAACCCAGCCGACCCTTGCTCAAATACTCGATATAAATAAGGGGGGGCATGACTACTTTATTCAGATTACCACCGATGCGCCTCAATGGGGCGGGCTTTCCGGGGCAACGCCTAGTGAAGCTATTTCGTGGGGCAAAATGCGGATAGAAGAGATAAAGAACCACGTAGTTGTCTATTGTGACGCAACAATTGCAACGCCAATACTTGCCTCTTATGCATTATCAAAGGCAAAAGCACGCAAGAAAAAGCATTTGTACAGACAGTTGCCGCAATACGTAAACGAATTGAAAAAACACATGAAGAAATAATCGCTTGTTAAGGAAACAATGATTCCCTTTTCTATCAACCAATAGAAGTATTGCTGTTTTTCCTTACTATCATAACCCTGAACCAAACGTTTCATACTTTTAATCCAGCCTTCTATTGGCAGAACAAATGACAAATAAATTCCGAGCAGGGATTTTGTGATTTGGGCATTGGAATTTAACAGCAGTACATGGACTCATTATCCGTATAAACTCATGGGTTCAGGTTACAAATGTGAAATATTGAAAATTCTTAAGTCCTTGATATTGGGCTGGTTTCCTGTTTTACCTTGAAAATTCAGGGATTGTTGGAGTTATATCAATTCTATTCATTTCAATTAATTCTATCCTTTTGGATTGATTTTAGCGCAAATTTAGCACAAATACCGTACAACAGTTATAAGATAATTTAGAAATTAACTCACTTCATTGAGGCGGGTAATAATGATACGCCCCTTTTCGTTGCATACCGGGCAATAGTTTATACCGTATAAAAACCTTTATGCCATGCGCCTGACTATAGGTGCTCTTATCGAGTGTTTTTGGGCGATATGTCTTCCCTTCATCCCAGCGTCCATTATCTAAAATAACTATCTTATCTGTACTCTGTTCATATTTCTGGTCATCTCCAACATCAAAATAAAAGGCGTTGTTGTCATACGCTACCCAGATGTCTGTTTGATAGGTTATTTGTTTATCGTGGTGATAGAATGGAATCCTTTTCCTCTCGCCTCTCACCAGATCGAAGGACAAAGGTTCGTAACCTTTTCTTTCTCCGATAAAGGCAATGCTGCCTCCAGATATGTTCACCTGAATAATATCGCCGTAACGCGCATTCCTATAAAGCTGTAAAATGCGTTCCTTTTCTAATCTTATCGCCTCTGCATCTTCTCTTTCTTTTTGCTGCCGGTATTCTTCCTGCCTTTTTCTTCTTTCTTCGTCTATCTGATATTGCTTGGGAGCATTCCCGATTTTTTGTAAGCGTTCATGGAGTCGGGGCAAAACAACCCTGACAGGGTTTGAAACCCTGTCAGGGTTAACACTACTGTACGTTTTATTAAAACATGGCGGAAGTCACAAAAAATCGGGAATGCACCCTATTGCTTTGTAGTATGTTCCGCCTGCTGTTGTGGGCTCAAGGCTTGCCATTGTTCTTCTTTCGTGCCAAGAGGATATCTTTTTGCACAACCTTCAAAAAGGACAAGCAAGATCAACAAATATAAAATATAGTCTTGTTTTGTAATCATGGTGATCGCCTGTATATCTTTATACTAAAATTACCTTGATAAAATTTATATAAGGTTGAGAAATTAAAACCAATATACCAATTCCTTCCTCTATCCTGACGGTCTCTTGGCTTCGCATCATTTTTTGAATGATTCCAATTGCACAGTTATTTCTTCAGAGCCTCCACGGAGATACCCTGACTTGTTTATTATCATTTCTCGCGTTTCTTTAATGATTTGTCTGATGAAGCCAACTCCAGGAGCATACCAATCGTACTGTTCGGGAGGCGCAAAAGGGGTCACACCTTGATTAGTGATTATGCTGTTGGCAATAGAAGGTAATTTTGCTATCTTGTCTGACATGACAAGACAATGGCGCATAGAATTTGAAGTGGCTTACTATCACATCTTATCACGAGAAAATGAGCGAAGGAATATTTTTAATAACCAGGAAATCGGGAATTTGTTTGGTCTTGGTTATTCTTCCATAAGTTGGCGAGTAACTATTATGAAATCAAAGATATCTGAAGAAAATGAAATTAATAAACGATTAGAAGAAATTAAATCACTAATCAAGGTGTAACCCCTTTTGTTCATTTGACCCCTTTTGTTCATTCACAAATGTTTCGTTTTTACAAAACGTACAAATTGTATTCAGCTTAAAAAAAGGAAAATTTCTTAATTTCCATCAGACATAAGGCTGACATCGTCAATTCTGAATACCGTAGTATTAGCAGAATCAGTCATTGCCAGAAAATATATTGTGACGGTCTGCCCTTTGTATGAGGTTACATCAAGGCTTTTTTTGCTGTAACTTCCTAATGTTCCTTTATCGGCATTGCTGAAGGTAGCAACTGTTGCTAAATGACTCCCCGAAGAATTTTTGATAACTGTGTAGAGCGCATCATATCCTGATTCATTTGATGTTGTTATGTTATACCAAAAACTGATAGTGGCCGAAGTTGCATTGGATGGGATAGTTACTGCTTGGTACATGGAACCATACGCATTGTTTTTTGGCGTTCCACTACTGTCTACGCCTCCCGCTGCATAGCCCGGTGAGGTGCGATAGTTAGAAAGATTTGTGCCTGCCCAAAAATCACTCGATAGCGTCCATCCGCTTGTACCGGAAGAAAAGCTGCCGTTAGTAATGCGCTCTGATTGACTGGTAGACCCGCCGCAAGTTTTCGCCGTTGCCGAAACAGTATTGGAGTTAGTAGAACCATAAGAGTTCTTGGCCTGGACATGGTAAGAATAAGACGTTCCCGTTGTAATATTGGAACTATTGATGAACTGTGTCACTGATACCCCACTGTAATACAAACTGCCGTTGCGGTAGACATCATACGAGGTTGCATTGCTTGCAGCAGACCAATTCAGCCGTATCTGAGAAGTTGTGCCATCACACTCAGCTGTGGCCGTAAGGTCAGTAATGCTGCCAGGCATATTGCTGACACAAGTTATTGCCGTTGCAGAAACAGTATTGGAGTTGGTAGAACCATAAGAGTTCTTGGCCTGAACGTAGTAAGAATAAGATATTCCAGTTGTAATATTGGAACTATTTATGAATTGTGTCCCTGATACCCCACTGTAATACAAACTGCCGTTGCGGTAGACATCATACGAGGTTGCGTTACTTGCCGCAGACCAGTTCAGCCGTATCTGAGAAGTTGTACCATCACACTCAGCTGTGGCCGTAAGGTCAGTAATGCTGCCAGGCATATTGCTGACACAAGTTATTGCCGTTGCAGAAACAGTATTGGAGTTAGTAAAACCATAAGAGTTCTTGGCCTGAACGTAGTAAGAATAAGACATTCCAGTTGTAATATTGGAACTATTTATGAATTGTGTCCCTGATACCCCACTGTAATACAAACTGCCGTTGCGGTAGACGTCATACGAGGTTGCGTTACTTGCCGCAGACCAGTTCAGCCGTACCTGAGACGCAGTGCCATCACACTCAGGCGTTGCTGTAAGGTCGGTAATGCTGCCAGGCACACTACCAGATGATGCCACCTCCCATGATAGTTTCGCGACAGCGCCCCCATCAGCTTCATAGTACTCCATTTTTATGGTGTAATTCCCTGACGAAAGTGATACATCCACCGTGTACTCTGTTGAGCCTTGATCGATCCATTTCTCAAGCTTCGAAATGCCATCTATGTAAAGTCTGAAACCATCATCACACGTTACCGTGAAGCGATAGGTGTTGGCATCGAAAGAAACCGTCCTCGTCCAGCGAACTGAGAAATCGTCACTATTTATACCACACGAACTGCTTGGACTTCCGCTACCCCAGTCGAAATTGAGATTCCCGCTTCCATCGTCTCTTGTCATGACTGGACTGCCGCTTAAATCCTTGTTGTTGTAATATTCTCCCTTCCATCGGTCTGAAGAGACTGTGGCTGTGCAGGAATTGCTGGATACTTTCTCCCAGGATAGTTTGGCAACTGCGCCCCCGCCAGCCTCATAGTACTCCAGTTTTATAGTGTGATCTCCTGACGAAAGTGATACATCCACCGTGTACTCTGTTGAGCCTTGATCGATCCATTTCTCAAGCTTCGAAATGCCATCTATGTAAAGTCTGAAACCATCATCACACGTTACCGTGAAGCGATAGGTGTTGGCATCGAAAGAAACCGTCCTCGTCCAGCGAACTGAGAAATCGTCACTATTTATACCACACGAACTGCTTGGACTTCCGCTGCCCCAATCGAAATTGAGATTCCTGCTTCCATCGTCTCTTGTCATGACTGGACTGCCGCTTAAATTCTTATTGTTGTAGTATTCCCCCTTCCACTGACCTGAAGAAACTGCCGCAGTGCAGGAAGTAGACTCACTCAGGGTAATACTGTCACTCACCACTGATGATTCAGTATTAGCACTGTTTTTAACCTTAAAGTATACGGTCTTATTTCCATTACCTGAACTCAAGGTAAGGCACTGTAAATAAATAAAGGTATCAAGTAGATCAATTTCATGCTCTGGAAACATGCAATCAAGGCTTCAAAGTGAGACGTTAATTTATTTACAGCGCCTAAAGCTTGGACTCACTGAGTACGTCTGCCAACTGGCGTCGCTAAAACTGGATGATTCACTTGCCATATATTGTGTAGGACTACCCGTTGCCATATTATTCAGCGTTACCGTCCGACTCGTTGTGCTGGATGCATCGTTGTTGATTTTAAAAGAAGTAACGGAAATTGTAGATGATGCCACCTCCCATGATAGTTTCGCAACTGCGCCCCCGCCAGCCTCATAGTACTCCAGTTTTATAGTGTGTTTCCCTGACGAAAGTGATACATCCACCGTGTACTCTGTTGAGCCTTGATCGATCCATTTCTCAAGCTTCGAAATGCCATCTATGTAAAGTCTGAAACCATCGTCACACGTTACCTTGAAACGATAGGTGTTTGCATCGAAAGAAACCGTCCTCGTCCAGCGAACGGAAAAATCATCAGTGCCTATGACACAAGGGCTAGAGCTATTTGGACTACCACTACCCCAGTCGAAATTGAGATTCCCGCTTCCATCGTCCCTTGTCATGACTGGACTGCCGCTTAAATCCTTGTTGTTGTAGTATTCTCCCTTCCACTGACCTGAAGAAACTGTCGCAATACAAGTAGTTGGTGATGATGTGTATGTAAATACATATTTCTCTTCATCATCATCTCCTGTGCTTGTTACTGCTGTTTCTTCTCCGGCAGTTGTCACCCTTACATATACTTCTCCATTACCATCAGGCACAGTCGCAACTATTTCAGTATCACCCCATGAAGTGACCTCGGCTTTTACCGTACCAAATTTTACCGTACCTGCTCCAGCACCAAATCTCTTGCCCGTTATCGTTACTGAAGTGCCAGCACCTTCACTTGAAGGACTTATTGAGGTAATTTGTGGAAGTTCAGTTGCCGCCTCCCAAAGGGTTTCTTTCTTTTTTCCTGTGTATGGATCATCAGTTTTTACCGATGGATGCCAGCCATAGGGGTCAACAACATTCCCTTGTAGATCATAAGTTTTTCTCACTTCGAAATGAAGGTGATAGGGGAATGTTTCGCCACTTGTACTTGTACTTGTATTACCTGATACGGCAATCCATTGTCCTGCCGTCACAGTGTCACCCTTACCCACCCGAAAAGAATCTTTTTTTAAATGGAGATAACTAGTATAGTAGACACCATTGCTTGTGTTATGCTTTATCTTTATATAATAACCACCACCATTTTCCACACCATTTTCCTTATCCCATTGTGCCTTATGAACACATCCATCAGCCGCAGCATAGACACGCTCTTCTCTAACAGGGTAATCGTATCCCCGATGATCATCGTACTGTAAAACCGTTGCGCTGCCGGACGATTTAACGCCTACATAATGATTGTTTATAATAAATGGGCTTTCATCGCTTTTCTTATAACCGCATCCATTACCATTTTTATCACATGTACCATCTGCTTTCTTAGAACCTCCTTCCCCCGTATATGCCACCACATGATTCTTTCCATCCAGTGTTTTCATAGCATGGTCAAAAACACTGGTTATATTGGCAGTGTATGGAGTCCAGTTTTTAGAAGGCGGGTATTTAAGTGGAAATCCCAGCCAGTATTTTGAATTAAGTTGTTTTGGAGGAACACATTCATTTTCATTTATTTCACTGACTGCTGTTGGTGCAGAGATTATTTCTGAGGTGTCGGGTATTATGTTTACATTTTTTCTCCATTCTTCACTCCCCAAACTCCCAACCGTTGACTTCACGCTCCCATCGCCCATCCGCATCATTGAATAGGTATTAAGCACCTCTCCGTCCATTGAACCGATTAGCTCAAATCCCACCGAAGTTTGGTCTTCGTCAGGAATCCCCATAACTGCTGAAAGACCGCTGCCATTTAGAACACCAATGACTTCATACCCAATTACAGACTGGGTAGAAGTGATCTTGAGAATAGCGGTATTTGAAGGTATGGCATCTCCCTCGATAGTATCAATATTAGCGGTATTGATAACATAGGTTACACCCGGCAAAATGGTTTGACTATGGATAATCCCCAGTGAGTTACTGCTGGTATCAAATGCCTCAATGATAACATTGGCTATGTTATTACAAGGATTTAAAATACCCACTTTTGTCCACAAATCGAAGTTTTCTCCTTTGGTTGCTATTGGAAACGTCCAGCCCTTGCTGGTGGTGGTCAGGGCCGGAAGCCCAACAAGGTCAACCGCGGGATAGTCCACAAGCTGAAGTCCAATAATATTACTATCTGAATTGACCCTCACCGTTGACAGGTCTTTTAATATTCTTGGGTCAAAGATATCCACGAGGGAGAAGGTTTTGCTTTCCATTGACGAAAGGGATGGTAAATCATTAAGGTCTATCTCATATCCGTCCTTATCCAAGGCTACAATATCAATACTTGCGGGGTTTGTGTTTGGGTTTAAAAGGGTAATGGTCTTGTATATATAGAGGTCATCGTAACTGAGCAGCGCCGGGAAATCGAGCTGTCTGGATGATTCTTTGATGGCAGGGACTACCTCTGATTTTGTGCCATCACGTGTTTTGAAAATTGCATTGCATATAATGCTGCCATTTGACTCAACCCTTAAGGATTCAGCATCGGTGGGTAATGTTTGAGAATGAAAGGTCTTTGTTTTATTTGCTCTAAGCCTAATAACGTTTTTAATAACCTCAAGGGATAAACCATCTTTGTCGTATGCGGTAAGCGTTGCGTTAACCCTTCTCTGTTTGCATTTACATTCTGAGTTTGTAATGCTTATGGTAGTCTGCCAATCCTTACCAGGATTGATAGTTGAGAGGTATAGGATATTTGAATTGCTGACTATATCCTGATCATTAGCAAGGTTTGAGTTGTTTTTGGTCAATGGGTAAAGGGTTAGCGCTATTACCAGTCCCATTAATAACAAAACAGATTTAATAAGCCTTTTCTTTAAAGGATGTTTTATTAGCATTATAGCCTCCTGTTATGTATGTGGTTTATGGATTTTCCCTTTGTTTGCTGCAGATCAGCCTTAAACATTTATTCTAAAATATAGAAATATAGGAAATATCCCTTATTTCCCCACCAAATAAAGTAAGAAATATGGGCTGTGTCCCTAATTCTCCAATAATTTATTCCCGCCGAAGTTCACTTAATATTCCCTTTAACTATAGGGAATAGAGGGGGAATAGAGGGACACTTCCCAGATTAACTTCTGAAATACGGGAAGTGTCTCAATACTGAAGTTATCCCTATTAGCCGTAACAATTCCTTGTTGCGTTACGGTCATCAACCTGAATAATTAGACATCCCAAGTTCATTTATATACCTTTTACAGTCATACCGTCACTCTTAACTCCGACGACACCGCATAGTTCTACCGTTTTTCTCTTTCTACTTATACGATTACAGATTTCGCCCTCTCCGAGAAATATAGGGACACTTCCCTTATTATTCCACCAGATCAATCAAGAAATATGGGAAGTGTCCCCTAATTCACCCACCATTTTATAAGCAATTCTTTTCATGGCTTTTTCCCCTTCTTTTTTAAGATGAATTGACAAGTTAAAAAATACCATGAAACCTGTGCGAATAAATTTCCCTTATCCTTCCCTCATTTCACTGCACTCGATAGCAGAAAATTTTCCTACGTCAAAATTATATCCGATATGTATTACAAATATCATGGATTAGTTACCTTACCTTTACTGATAATTCCGTAGTTACCCACTCACCCCATTCTTCTATTGAAAAATAGACCTTTGCATTTCCCTTTTTATTCTTGGCTTTTATCGTGAACGTCACATCACCGTTTTCATCAGTTACAGCGCTTGTTGGTGAAACCGATATGAGCTTCTTTCCTTCAGTTTTACTATCAACAACTGCAGTAACCGTCAGGCCTTCAACGGGACATTTAAAAATGGTATTATCATCTTCTATCACATCACCTTGAGCGGCTGTTATGGTTATATCTTTACTTTTCTTTCTTTTAATTTTCAATTTGGCGGCAGACCAGCTCATTATATTAGTCTCGCCACAATCTGATGCCTGACCTAAATTAATATCAACCTGAGCCGGGGTGCTTCTGCTTGAGGTTGTACCGTCTCCCAGTTCACCATCCCCATTATACCCCCATGCCCAGACCGTGCCGTCTGACTTCACGGCAATGCTATGCCAATCGCCAGCTACAATGGCCGTAACAAAGCGAAGTCCTATCACTTGCACAGGAATGTAGCTATCTGCGTTAGCCCCGTCTCCCAACTGACCATCCCAACCATACCCCCACGCCCAAGCATAACCTTCTGAATCCACAGCAAGGTTATGCTTATATCCAGCCGCGATCGTAGTAATATACTGGCCGTAGAAATTCACTTGTATGGGTGTATTTCTATTTGTAGTTGTTCCGTCTCCCAATTGACCGCCTTCGTTATTTCCCCATGCCCAGACCGTGCCGTCTGATTTTAGTGCCAGACTGTGCTGGTCGCCAACTGCTATGGCATTAACATTGCTGAGGCTGCCTACCTGCACGGGTGCAGTTCTATTCGTTTCTGTCTCGTCTCCCAATTTACCATAAGCATTTTCACCCCATGCCCAGACAGTACCATCGTACTTTAAAGCAAGGCTGTGATTATCACCCCCAGCAATGGCAATAACATCGCTGAGGTTACTTACCTGAACAGGTGTAGTGCTGTCTGCGGTTGTACCATCTCCTAATTGTCCATACCAGTTCGCTCCCCACGCCCATACGGTACCATCTGATTTCAAGGCTAGACTGTGTGAATCTCCACCAGCAACTGCGATAGCACCACTGAGATCAGTTACCTTCACGGGGGAACTTCTGTTTGTGTACGTTCTATCTCCCAGATGACCATCATCATTATGCCCCCACGCCCATACGGTACCATCCGATTTTACTGCAAGGCTGTGATGATGCTGTCCACCATCAATGGCAATGACGTCACTGAGGTCGTTTACCTGAACAGGAGTAGTCCTGTTGGTAAATGTTCCATCCCCTAATTGCCCATCCCCATTATGTCCCCATGTCCAGACTGTGCCGTCATACTTTAGGGCAAGGGTGTGTGAATCCCCTGCCGCAACCTTTGGTTCTGTCGTTGTTGTAGGGGTTGGTGTTCCAGTTGTACCCGTTACTGAAACCGTATTTGTTATTGTTGTGCTATTACCATCAGCATCTAGATTATCTGAGTAAGGCGCTGTAAATAAATTAACGTCTCACTTTGAAGCCTTGATTGCATGTTTCCAGAGCATGAAATTGATCTACTTGATACCTTTATTTATTTACAGTGCCTAAGACACAGTTATAGTATCATTTACTCCAACACCTATTTTTCGAGGAGATGCAGACAAGTCTGTCGTATCGCCCGTCACGAATGTACCCTTAAAACTGCCAGAGTTCACATTCATTTCCATTAACCCAAGATAGAAGCCTGTTGTATCTGAATTTGATTTAATTCTCACATTTCCAGTATCGGCATAGCTACTGGTTGTATTTAAATCCCAATCCACGACTGTTACTACAACAGAATCATATAGAGATACTTCTGACGGACTTACAGATAAGGCAGCAGTGTGACCACCTGGAGTAAGCGTTGTTGTAGGGGTTGGTGTTGTCTTAGACGTATACGTATAGGTGAGTGTATATGAATTTGTAGTATTCGATGAGCCACTGAATCCGTATATCTTGATATAGTAATTTCCCGTTGAAGTGGCATCGTAGTCAATCGACTCGCTCACACCACTCCCATTAGTAGAACTGACGATTTTCGCATAAGAAGCATCATACAGCTCTAATTCATAATCATTGGAAGACGGAACCGTTAAGGACAGTGATATTGTACCTTCGATTGTTATATTCACCTTAAACCAATCCACGTCACTATCCGAGCAAATCTTGCCACTGTAACTCGATCCAGAACGCAAAGGTCCGTAAGCTTCAGACGTACTGTTGTTAGGCTCGTAGCTGTCAGTACACGTAGTTGGAGTTGGTGTTGGTGTTGGTGTTGGTGTTGGTGTTGGTGTTGGTGTTGCTGATGTGGCAGAAAGATTGCCGTCCAGCTTAGATACAAAGACATCATAACCATAATAATAAGAGGTATCATATGCCCCACTCGTAGTCGGAAAGCCTCCTCCGCTAGTCCAACCCGTTACATATACATTCCCGCTTGTGTCTAGGACGAGAGAATAACCCTCATCATCATTAGACCCGCCCAGGTACGTGGATGCCAGCAGGCTCGTTAATCCACTGTTCAGCTTCGAGACAAAGACATCAGAATCATCACTATCGGAAGTATCATATGCACCCCTCGTAGTCGGAAAGCGTGATGACTCAGTTTGCCCCGTCACATACACATTCCCGTTCGTGTCGAGGGCGAGGGAATAACCATAATCATCACTAAGCCCGCCCAGATACGTGGATGCCAGCAGGCTCGTTAATCCACCGTCCAGCTTAGATACAAAGACATCATAACCATAATTATAAGAGGTGTCATATGCCCCGCTCGTAGTCGGAAAGAGTGGTGACATAGTATACCCCGTCACATATACATTCCCGCTCGTGTCGAGGGCAAGAGAACGACCCTCATTATAACCAGGCTCGCCCAGGTACGTGGATGCCAGCAGGCTCGTTAATCCACTGTTCAGCTTCGAGACAAAGACATCATGAGAACCAGTTTGACTCAAAGATGTATCATATGCCCCACTCATCGTCGGAAAGTCTGATGACTTAGTATACCCCGTCACATATACATTCCCGCTCGTATCGAGGGCGAGGGAATAACCATAATCATCACTAGACCCGCCCAGGTACGTGGATGCCAGCAGGCTCGTTAATCCACTGTTCAGCTTCGAGACAAAGACATCAGAAGAACCAGTTTGAGAGGTATCATATGCCCCACTCGTCGTCGGAAAGTCTGATGACATAGTATACCCCGTCACATATACATTCCCGCTCGTGTCGAGGGCGAGGGAATAACCATAATCCTGACCAGACCCTCCCAGGAACGTGGATGCCAGCAGGCTCGTTAATCCACCGTCCAGCTTCGAGACAAAGACATGTTCCTGATAATTACCACCAGTAAAAGAGGTATCATATGCCCCGCTCGTCGTAGGAAAGTCTGATGACCCGGTCTTCCCCGTCACATATACATTCCCGCTTGTGTCGAGGGCTAGAGAATAACCACAATTATAATCAGACCCGCCCAGGAACGTGGATGCCAGCAGGCTCGTTAATCCACCGTCCAGCTTCGAGACAAAGACATGTTCCTGATAATTACCACCAGTAAAAGAGGTATCATATGCCCCGCTCGTCGTAGGAAAGTTTGATGACTTGGTATACCCCGTCACATATACATTCCCGCTCGTATCGAGGGCAAGGGAATAAACATAATCATTATCAGACCCGCCTAGGTATGTGGAGGCTAGTAGGGGGTCGATGATTAGTTCATATGTTTTGTCGTAAGAGGCGACTTTGAAGCCGTACTCCAATTTTGGATTTTGGATTTCAGAATTTGGATTGTGTTTATGGGTGGAATGGACAAACTTTTTTGTCCGTGTTTTATTGTAGCTTGCTGATTTCCAATTTGGAATTTTTTGATTCCGTCTCCCGACTTCTGGATTCTGAATGTCGTATTCAACATCTACCGCCACCCGATTCCCATCGATTTCCTGATATGCTATGGGTTTTGTAAACTTAACCATCCCCAATTCCGTTTCTGCTTCAAGCTGCCCTTCGTCATTTACACGCAAATCTTTTGCACCACTGAGCTTTACCTGTATTTGATCGGGGTTTGCATCTGGTTTTACACAAAAAAGCTTCTCGACATTATTTCCATACGCCTTTAATTTGAGTTCTATACCGTCGTAGACTTCACCAAGCGATACTACATCATATGCTGAAATATTGGTTTTCCATTGAGATGTGTCATTTCCCTTAAAATAGCTCACCTTTGTTACAGCCTTTTCATTTCCAGTTATCTCATGAACTCTGCCACCTACAAGCGTCTCTTTAATGGCAACTCCCTGGGTGTCTTGACCGATATTCTTAGCAATGCCAGCTAAAAGACAATTGGTACAATATGGGATGTTTGCTTCATGATGCAAGATGCACGATAAACGATTTGTGGTATTTGACATGTTTCGTGGACCCTGAATCATGCATTTTGCCTCTTGATTCTTCGAACATCGAACTCCCGACTCTGAACTATTATTCGGCAACGCATACACAATCTCGCCGTCTTTTGTCACGAACACCGTCCCGCCAAATGTATTGGCATAGAATTTCACCTGTTCATCTACCTGTCCGTTGTTGGCTATAAAGGGTATTTGAAGCTTCTTTGTTTTCTGGGCAAATGCCGCCGAGTCTAATTTCGGATCCCCGGTCGAAGTCGAGGACAAGTTTTGGATTGTAGATTGCGGAATTGAGCTTTTGAATGATTGTTTATTTGAGTTTTCATGGCTTGCTATCAACGATGGGATGGAAAATACTATCAGAAAAAGAATTGCTGATACTGTAAAAACAACACAATTTCTTTGTATCATGGCAGCCTCCGGAATTGGTAGTTGTATCGATGGAGAAATCCAGTCCACCCCCTGCACCCATAAGCGCTAACTTGTTTTATTGACAAATTTTATTCATCATGGTATTTTTATGTTAATTATCCCGCTAATCACTCTATAGGAGGATAAAGCCATGATGAGAGAAGATTGGGATCTTCTAAGAACTTTCTTCCCAAACGATTGGAAAAGTTTAGCCGTTGATACAAATGCTTTAAAAGGCTTGCGCAAGGATAAATCTGAAGAAAAGCTTCTTCGAACATTATTAATTCATTTAGGATGTGGCTATTCATTGCGTGAAACAGTAGTTCTAGCCAAGCGTGCTAACTTAGCAGATTTATCCGATGTTGCCTTATTAAAGCGATTAAAAAAGAGCAAAGAATGGCTATATAAATTATGTTTATCTTTATTCCGTGAGCGTGGCCTCCAAATTAATAAACGGAATAATTTTCATCTTCGCTTATTTGATGCAACAACAGTAAAGGAACCTGGGAAAACAGGAAGTCTTTGGCGCATTCATTATAGTATTGAGGTTCCTTCATTATCTTGCGATTTCTTTAAACTTACGGGAACTGAAGGAGAAGGCACAGGAGAATCTTTTCGGCAGTTTCCGATGAAAAAAGATGATTATATTATAGCTGACAGAGGTTACTGTACTGGCCAAGGAATTCATCATGCAACAAGGAAAGGCGCTTATCTTAGCGTTAGAGTTAATTCGCAATCTCTACGGATATTCGGCGAAGAAAAGAAACCCTTTCCTTTATTGAAAGAAATCCAATATTTAAAAAGACCCCTTGCTATAAAATCATGGAACGTTTTTATTCCAAACGTTGATAATACTGAATATGTCAAAGGTCGTCTTTGTATAATACACAAAACAGAAGAAGCCATTAAAATAGCTCATAAAAAACTTAAAAGACATGCAAGCAAAAAGGGCATTGAACTAAAACCGGAGACCCTTATTTATGCCAAGTACGTAATAGTATTCACAACGTTTCCTGAAAATCAATTTACCGCTTTTGATATCTTAGAATGGTATCGAGTTCGATGGCAAATTGAACTGGTCTTTAAAAGATTTAAACAAATAGCACAATTTGGACACTTACCTAAATACGATGATGATAGCTCAAAAGCTTGGCTTTATGGCAAACTATTCGTTGCTCTTTTGACAGAAAAACTAATAGATTTTGCTACGTCTTTTTCCCCCTGGGGATACTTCATTGTCAAGCAAGAAGACTAAAAGCAAATGGCGTGAATTTGCTTTTATGCTTAATCAAGTAAAACGGGCTATAGAACCAGCGTTATCATTACAGGAAGTTCTTAAGTGCTGGAATGACATTGCTTGTTCTTTAGCAGAAAATACAAGAATCCGAAAAACACAGATATCAAAATACTTCGAGCATACCTAAAACAAGTTAGCGCTTATGCCCCCTGCACCCCCGCCAGCGGGGGACATGGTTTGAACAGGAGCATTCCCGATTTTTGGTTAACTAATTGTACATTGTACCACAAGCATCCTGCTTGTGGTGTTTTACCCTCAAGCTGGAAGCTTGAGTTACTATTCTTCCCCTCCCCCCTGCTAATGACATTTTTACAAAAAATCGGGAATGCTCCCGATAAGTATTAAAAATGACAAACAAAAAGCAATGCCGTAACGTTTACCCTTCAATCTTCCTTTTCCTGACTGTAAAGGGAAAACACGTGTTAATAAAGGCATTAGACCTGTTAATTTAAATTTCTGGTTATTATTTATCTGAACTATACATAATTTGGCGATACACGATAATCAAAAATTCCATTAAGGTCGTGGTCAATTTCCATTTCAAGATTTGGGTTTTCATCTGGAGAAAATCTAAGTGTTGCCTTGCCGTTCCTGGGAATTTCAAGCCAGTCAAATTCCACTTCGCACACTTCCTTTGTATTCCTGTTGTATCTGCTGATTTTCAGGGTTACTTCTTCGCCGTCGAGGGAATAGACTTCAAATATCTGGTCCTTTTCTGAATACAATATTTTAATGGTTGCGCATCCACCACAAGAAGTATCAAACGAACAATTATCCAAAAGGTTCGAAACATTACCCTCTATATCATGGGCAATAATTTTGATATTGGAAGAAGCACAAATTTCATAATCTGATGGCTTAGGACTTGTTGCCCACAATATTGGTTTTTCCCAACGACCACCTATTTCATCATCTATGTAATCAATGTAGGGCGGACTTGAGGGACCGGAATTATACCCGTATATAATATCGTAATCTCTTTTGTTATTCATTTTCTTTTTAGTCTGCTTTCCCCAGTACCCTTTCCAATATATCCAATCTTGATTTTCCTCTGTCCAATCAGTCATGTCTTCAATTACATAAGCATATTTTTTTGTACTCGTTTTTATTTCATCAATTTCAGCATTAGACATAGTATCCGGATGTAATACGTCACCATTATCAGCTGTCTCATCAGTACAATCCATGCACGTTGCAGGTTCTTGATACCACTTGTGATTTCCAGGTTTGTTCCAACACCCGTGCCCCCCAAAGTCATATATACCAAAGGGTGATTTCCATCATCGCTTTTGCTTACCTCTTTGTCATCCCATAAGAATGTTTGCCCGCCACGATGAAAAGAATAGGTAATTTTCCATGGCTGCTTATTGCTGTCTAAAATAATCTGGATCATTTCCCAGTCCCCTTCGTGCTTATTACCGCCTTCATAAGAGCCGCTCCAATCATTGTAAACATAAAAAAACCAATATTGAAGCACTGTTTTTGTTTTATCCTCTTCGCTAATAAATTTACGGCCATAAACAGTTTGTCGTTCTTTCCATTCCTCCTTTTTGCCTTCTTCTCTGCCTTCTTTTTTAGCTGAAGATAATAATAGTTATCATCATTGTAATCATCCATATTGTAATCATTCATTAACAAATCTGTAGTAAGTTTTTTATCTTTTGTATCTACTTGTTCTCCTTTATATTTTTTACACGTACCATCTTTTTTTTTCTTTTTTACATATTTTTTCGTATAGTTCTGAATTTTCCAACATTACTTTAACATTTGTAGGATGTAATCGCTCCTTAGAGTGCATATACAAAATCGGCGCGTATTTTTCCAGGAGGTTTTCTTCCTCTGGGCTTGTTGTTGGAGACGGTGTTGGTGCAGGTGAAGGCGTGGGCGAAGGGGTAGGTGTGGTTGCAGCAGAGGCAGAAAGATTACCGTCCAGCTTCGAGACAAAGACATTATAACTTCCACCATTATGAGAGGTATCATATGCACTACTCGTCGTCGGAAAGCCTGTTGATCCAGTAGACCCCGTCACATATACATGCCCGCTTGTGTCGAGGATAAGAGAATTACCAAAATCATAATCAGACCCACCAAGGTACGTGGATGCCAGCAGGCCCGTTAATCCATTGTTCAGCTTCGAGACAAAGACATCATAACCACCATTAAAGGATGTATCATATGCCCCGCTCGTGGTCGGAAA
Organism: Candidatus Kuenenia sp.; assembly: GCF_027493735.1. Lineage (NCBI taxonomy): Bacteria > Pseudomonadati > Planctomycetota > Candidatus Brocadiia > Candidatus Brocadiales > Candidatus Brocadiaceae > Candidatus Kuenenia > Candidatus Kuenenia sp. The sequence goes on along the minus strand of NZ_JAOSKF010000019.1, from coordinate 154,621 downwards.
GTCTGTTGACGTAGTAAACCCCGTCACATATACACGCCCGCTTGTGTCGAGGGAGAGAGAATAACCCCAAGCCTCACTAGATCCGCCCAGGAACGTGGAAGCAAGCAGGCTCGTTAATCCACCATCCAGCTTCGAAACAAAGGCAGCATAACCACCATTAAAAGTGGTATCATATGCCCCGCTCGTGGTCGGAAAGTTTGGCCCAGCAAGCCCCGTCACATATACGTTCCCGCTTGTGTCGAGGCTGAGAGAATAACCCCGATCATCACCAAACCCGCCCAAGAAAGTGGATGCCAGCAGGCTCGTTAATCCACCGTCCAGCTTCGAGATAAAGACGGCACTGCCGCTATTAAAAGAGGTATCGTATGCCCCGTTCGTAGTCGGAAAGTCTGTTGAAGGAGTATTCCCCGTCACATATACGTTCCCGCTTGTGTCGAGGGCAAGAGATTTACCATAATCATCAGCAGACCCGCCCAGGTACGTGGATGCCAGCAGTCTCGTCAGTCCACCGTCCAGCTTCGAGACAAAGACATCATAATAACCACCATTAAGAGAGGTATCATGTGCCCCGCTCGTGGTAGGAAAGTCTGATGAAGAAGTATTCCCTGTCACATATACATTCCCGCTTGTGTCAAGGGCGAGAGAATTACCAATATCATCATTAGACCCGCCCAGGTACGTGGATGCTAGCAGGCTCGTTAATCCACTGTCCAGCTTCGAGACAAAGACATCACCATAATAATTACCACCATTATAGGAGGTATCATAAGCACCGCTCGTGGTCGGAAAGTCTGTTGAACCAGTATACCCCATCACATATACGTTCCCGCTTGTGTCGAGGGTAAGAGAATACCCCGACTCACCACCAGACCCTCCCAGATACGTGGATGCCAGCAAACTAGTTAATCCACTATTCAGCTTCGAGACAAAGACATCCATATAACCATTAAAAGAGGTATCATAAGCCCCGCTCGTCGTCGGAAAGTCTGATGAATAAGTCCACCCCGTCACATATACGTTCCCGCTTGTGTCGAGGGCGAGAGAATTACCAAAATCACCACTACTAGACCCGCCCACGTACGTGGATGCCAGCAGGGGGTCGATGATGAGGTCTTTTGTGCAGTCGTAGCTTGCTACGGTGAAGCCGTATTCTAATTGCGGATCCCCGATCTCAGTCGAGGACAAGTTTCGGGTTTCGGATTTCAGATTTGTTTTACATTCCGCATTCTGCATTCCACAATCCGCAATCGTATATTTACATTCCACGTCCACTCGTCTGCCGTTTATTTCCTGATATGCCACGGGTTTTGTAAACTTTACCGCCCCCAAGCTTTGTCTCTGCCACAAGCTGTCCTTCGTTATTTACCCGCAAATCTATTACACCACTGAGCTTTACCTGTATTTGTTCGGGGTTTGCGTCTGGTTTTACACAAAAAGCTTCTCTACATTATTTCCATACGCCTTTAATTTGAGTTCTATACCGTCGTAGACTTCTCCAAGCGATACTACATCATATGCTGAAATATTGGTTTTCCATTGAGATTTGTCGGTTCCTTTAAAATAGCTCACCTTTGTTACAGCCTTTTCATTTCCAGTTATCTCCTGAACTCTGCCGCCTACAAGCGTCTCTTTAATGGCAACTCCCTGGGTGTCTCGTCCGGTATGTTTAGCAAGGCATGCTAAAAGACAATTGGTGCAATATGGGATGTTTGATTCATGATGCAAGATGCACGATAAACGATTTGTGGTATTTGACATGTTTCGTGTATTTTGTATTTTGCATTTTGCATTGTGTATCCCATTGGGCGAACGCATTGAAGACGCAAGGCATTGCGTCTCTACATCTGAACTATTATTCGGCAAGGAATACACAATCTCACCGTCCTTCGTTACGAACACAGTTCCGCCAAAAGTATTGGCATAGAATTTCACCTGTTCATCTACCTGGCCGTTATTGGCTAAGAAGGGTATTTGAAGTTTCTTTGTTTTCTGGGCAAATGCCGCCGAGTCTAATTTCGGATCCCCGGTCGAAGTCGAGGACAAGTTTTGGATTGTAGATTGCGGAATTGAGCTTTTGAATGATTGTTTATTTGAGTTTTCATGGCTTGCTATCAACGATGGGATGGAAAATACTATCAGAAAAAGAATTGCTGATACTGTAAAAACAACACAATTTCTTTGTATCATGGCAGCCTCCGGAATTGATAGTTGAATCGATGGAGAAATCCAGTCCACCCCTGCACCCCCGCCAGCGGGGGACATGGTTTGAACAGGAGCATTCCCGATTTTTGGTTAACTAATTGTACATTGTACCACAAGCATACTGCTTGTGGTGTTTTACCCTCAAGCTGGAAGCTTGAGTTACTATTATTCCCCTCCCCCCTGCTAATGACATTTTTACAAAAAATCGGGAATGCTCCCGACAAATGACAAATAAATTCAGAGCAGGGATTTTGTGATTTGGGCATTGGAATTTAACAGCAGGACATGGACTCATTATCCGTATAAACTCATGAGTTCAGGCTTCGTCGTGAGCTCAGCCGAACGGTTACAAACCTAAACCCGCAAACGAGTTGTGCTTCGGGAGTTTAATAGATTACGCTCAATAGTTGCCCTTTTCTATCTATCAACCGATAGAGGTATTGCTGTTTTTCCTTACTATCATAACCGACAAGTACCCTCTGCCGCTTCCTTTTAGTGACAAGAGATCGCAGGTTACAAAGGCATTTTTTTGTCCGATATACGAGGCAAAAAGGCCATTTCCGGTAAGTCCCATATCATCCAGCAAGAATAAAACTTCATCCAGTTTCTTTGCAACCTTCATCAAAACTACGGTGTCGAACAATTCCAAAACAGGCCTTAACGAGGCAACATCCTCCGGCACAGGTATTACGGCCAGCTTCTCATCGCCGGTCAGCAGGGGAAAGTTTCCGAAACAAGCCGCAGCGTTATAAGAGGTAATACCGGGAATTGTGTGAATAACCTCATTTGGCAGGAGTGCACCAAGATGACGCAACAGATAAATGTAAGTGCTGAATGTCATCGGATCCCCAAGCGTTAAATATACTACATCATGTCCTTTCAAAACTTCATCACGCACTTCTTCCGCCGATTTTTTCCATGCCGCATCAAGAATATTTTTCTCTTTTGTCATGGGATAAATCTGTGTCACAATTTTTTTCAGCCCTACATAATCCTCTACTATCTGTAACGCCAGACTTTCCTCTTTTGTATCGGATTTAGGCACAAAAATACAATCCGCATTGCGTATGGTATTTACTGCCTTGATTGTCAACAGTTCCGGATCTCCAGGGCCAAGCCCGATGCCATAAAAATTACCTGTCTTCATTTTTTTATAAATGCCATAACATAGTTAACGCCTTAACTGTGGGGCAGGTGATAACCTGTACGCACGAGTGATTTGTTAGCCCGTATATGCTTTAGAGAATTTACACTTTGGAAAATTAGAACAACCCCAAAATTTATTTCCTGCGTTTTTCCCATGCTGAGCTACCCGCATTACAAGTTCGCCTCCGCAGACTGGACAGAGATTTGCAGTTGTCCGTGGTTTATTGATTTCATCAGGGGAATAAGTTAGCTTTGTCTGAACACTCCTTATCAAATTAACAACCTGACTTCCTTCTACTAAATAAATAGGCTTATCTACTGCAAAGTTTTTAGCTTCTTGAGTAAATAAGCCAGAGGTAACTATAATAACACCTGCAGCATGTTTAGCGGTCATTACACCATACATTTCCCGAACAACACGAACATCTACTTTGTAACTTCTCCACTGTTTACACTGGACTAAAAACATATTGCCATCTTTTTTCAAAACTAAATCGATTCCACCATCAGGGCCAATGTCATAGTTTTCGACTACAGAGTAACCTTTGCGACGATAGGCTTCTGCTATCAACTCTTCAAACTGCTTCCATGACAAAGATTTAATTGAATCAATGTCTTTTTGTTTGTCCAGTAATTTCCTTTTTCTTGATGAATTAAAATATGAGATAGGAGCATGAACGAGAAAGATGATTGCTACAAAATATGCTATTGTCGGCGCTGCACCAGCAACGCCCTTGAGAACCCAGCTTTGAAAATTAATTGCCGGCACAATGAATTTAAGCACAAAAAAAGCAGTTGCCGAAAGAACTACGCTTATCCACCATGGAACTTGAGTTAGCAATTTTAATATAGATTCATTTCTTTTTGCCATTATAATTTTCTCGGGCTAACGACCAAGCTGCGCGGCTGTGAACCCCACCTAGCTGTTCGTAAAAATGATGCACTTGAAACTAACTCAACTGGTGGGGAAAAACACGGGGTTCACAGTACGCTCCAGCGCTGGGTTGGGCTTGTTCATGACATACCGAGCCATTCTTTTAAGGCTACCTCTATTTTCTGACTATCTGCATGACTCAGTTTGCCAAGTCTTTTGATGATTAAGGATTGATGCACTGTATATATTCCACGTTTAACTGCTGTTACAACATTGAGTCCTGCTAATGTCCAATCGGTGAGCACAAATTCTCCTTTTAAAAGAGAAGTCGTCTTACTGGTTAGAGGAACAACCAGTAAATCATGTGAAACATGGGGAGCATTGACGACAACCGCAGGACGTACTTTTTGCACCGATACACCCGAAAATGGATATTGCACTAAAACAACGTCATTTTTGGAGTAATTCGGCATAAATATCATCCTCTGGGTTATTCCACACCTTGTCGAGAGAGTTTTGACTCACTTCTGTCCAGAATTGTGTTTCTTCATTTTGGAGTACAGTTACTAATACATGTGTTCCCTCACACAAAACCGTTGGCTCCAATAACTTGATCTTTCCTTCATGCACAATGCCTTCTAAAGTATTGAACATCTTTCCTCCAAGATTAAGAAAATCCAATATCCAATCTAATTTTTTTCGTTGTATAGTTCATAAAAAAACTGTTTCATACGATCCGCTTCTTCGCGTGTAAGCCGATCAAAAGAACAAAGCCGATCTCTACTCCAGAAAAATATTTGCTCGTCAGGGTTTTATTTTACTTTAATTAAATTCTATAGCTTCTTTTAGGGTAACTCTAAGACTTTCAATTAATTCTTCATGGGTATGTTCCTGGCAGTTTATCCCTGGTATTTCCCCTACCCATCCAATCCACCAATCGCCTTCTTGCTTTATAACAGCGGTAAATTCTGTGTTCATAATTTACCCCCCCCTTCAAATAAGTAACTATAACTAAAATCCACTAATTCGAGTATCTATTTTATTGCCATAATAATCTGTGAATATTTGCTCAACTACCTGTTTTTTTAATAATTACTACAGAAGCCCCATTTGTGCTAAGATTCATTGCGGATTGTATCGTTTTTTCATGAATTGTCTCATTGGAGAGGGAAAGATTCTCGCAAATAAACATCCGCCTTTTCAGAATTCCCGCATCCATCAGCTTGCACGCAATCCTTGCAGGCGTATTCACTTTATCCGTTAAAACTGCTACCTTATCGTAATCTTTCACTTTTTTAATAAGTTCTTTATATCCTGAACTTCTTCCATGTACACTCACAAATGCCGCATCTTCCCAGCTCTCGCCAATGGCGGCAAACGCCAATTGTATACTGCTCAACCCTGGAATAATAATACAGGAACCACGTCCGAATTTTTTTACAATCATTTTCGTGTAACTAAAAAAACAGGGGTCGCCGCTTACGAGGACAACCACTTGCCTGGTAAAACTCCAATGCGCTATTTTTTTCAACAAAAGTTTATAGTTTTTTTCAATAATAATTCTTTTAGCACCGGTATCGGGAAAGAGTTTTAGCAACCGCCTGCTGCCAACAAGAATATCCGCCTTTTTAATATTATATAACGCCTTTGGGGTAATATATGATTTTAGCCCTGGTCCGCAACCGACTATAATAACGCTATTTCTCAGTTCTTCCGCCATTTTTCCGCGCTCTCCGATCTTCCCACCACAGAACCCCTCATATCAAACAATACTACACCCGCAGATACCTTGCGATGCAAATATACACGCACCTTCTCTTCAATTTTATCAGCAACACTATCCATTACATATAATGCGTTATTTTGACTCAATAATTCCAGGATCCCTTCTACGGTAGCAGCTTCTTTAAGTTTATCAAGCATCTGCTGCGTGCGGCATACAGATTTTACATGGTCAATTAAAATATCGTTTGCCGGACGTGAAACGGAGCTGTGCGTATTAAAATCATCTCTGAGCAACTTGGCGAGTTTGCCGGGGTGTCCGGCAAGCATTACACGTTCAAAGCCTCTGTCTTTTACCGCATTCAGCATAAAACCAACATGATTACTCATTTGAACAATCTGATCATTTGCAATGCAGAAATAACCCGACACTGCACGTTCACCCAGATTCCCCGGAACTAACACAACTTCTTTATACCCTAACCCTTTTGCAATATCAAGCCCACACAAAAGGGATGTTTTTAGTGCTTCGTCTGACATGGGACGCACAATGCCTGTAGTCCCGAGAATAGAAATACCCCCTACAATGCCTAGTTTAGGATTAAAGGTCTTTTCCGCGAGTCTTTCACCATCAGGAACAGAAATAATTACCTTTGCCCCACTATGGCGTCCAATCACTTCACGTACTGCATCCTCAATCATGCGTCCAGGCACGGGATTTATTGCCGCCTGCCCTACAGGAGACTGTAATCCCGGCTTAGTTACACGGCCAACACCAACTCCGCCGTCAATTTCTATTGTTAGGGCACAACTTCGCTCTACCCGTGCATGTACAAAACAGCCATTCGTTACGTCAGGGTCGTCTCCCGCGTCCTTTTGAACAGCACATTCCGCTGATATTGAAGATACTTGTTTATGATAAATTTTAAGTTTGAGTTTTGTACCCGCCGGCGTGTCAATCTCAATCTCATCAGGGATATTTCCCTTCCACAGCCCTATAGCCGCTGCCTTAGCAGCCGCCGTAGCACAACTTCCCGTAGTATAACCAGATTTCATATCCTACCCCGGAAAACGAATAATTAGTACCTTATCAGCAATTTCTTCGCACACTTCCATTCGTCAGTGCGTGCTTTTTGGTAAAATATCTAATGGTGAAATCCGAATCAATGTTAATATGCTATATTAAATTTTTCGGGAAATGGATACTTTTGGCTATATGATTTACCGTGCCTTCTTCGCCAATTCAATGACAGCGTTAATGATAGCCACCGCCACTGCGCTCCCGCCTTTACGGTTATCATTGGTAATATAAGGTATGGATATCTGTTTTAATGCCGCCTTTGCTTCAACCGCGCCTACAAATCCTACAGGGATACCAATTACCAGCGCCGGTTTCGCCTTGTCCTTTTTTATTAAATCAATAAGTTCAAACAAGGCGGTTGGCGCGTTGCCGATTACCACAACACCCCCCTGCATTTCATCAAGTGAAAACTGCATGGCAATCATCGCACGGGTTTTTCCCGATCGTTTTGCCTCATCAGCAACCAAGTTATCGTCAATCTTACAGACCAGTTTTCCTCCAAAATTTTCAACAGGTTTTTTACTGATCCCCGCTTTCACCATATTTACATCGGTAATGATGTTTTTCCCATCCTTTATGGCTTTTACTCCAGCTTCAACCGCATTGGAAGAAAATAGTAAATTGTACGCATATTCCGTATCGCCTGTAGCATGAATTGCGCGTTGTATTACAGGTCTCTGTAATTCAGGTATATTCGCGAGATTAACGAGTTTATCGATGATCTCAAAACTTTCATCGATAATTAATTGCGGCTGTTCCAACCGGCCTTTTTCACCGAATTGTCTCTCTACCAGTTTTTCATGAATACGGTCTGCCGCAATTAATGCAATTCGTTCATCCGCTCCGATATTATTGGTATAGATAAATTCCATCTTCGGATATTTCGCTCTCTCCTTTTCCAGCATTTCGGGAATGTCTTTAAATACATGATTCCCCTTAAAAAGAAGCAGCGGAACTACTACAATCCGCCCCATTCCGTTTGCCACTGTTTTTTCAACCACCTCATCCAATCCAGGTTTTGCCAGTTGCAAAAATGCCGGTTCAACCATGTCCCAACGATTCATTGCACGAAGCATATCCGCTATTTTCAACAAGCCTTCATTGCCACTACTTATTTTACTACCATGAGAAATGAGTATAACACCTGTTTTCATTATCAATAACCTTCTTTAAAAACCTTGTTGGCATAGCCAGAACCGAACAAGCGCGAGATAAAAAATACGAAATTCGAAGTACGAAATACGAAATAAATTCTGGAGTCCTCCCCCTTACCAGCTCCAAATGGGGAGAATGTCCCCCGCTGGCGGAGGTGCAGGGGGTGGATTCGTATTTAGCATTTCTGATTTTACTATTAAATATTTTGCCAAAAAGCGCAATGAAATTACTGATAAGGTACTAAACGTTAAATCACGCGGCTTCATACTTCGAATACCTGTTCAGATGCGCGGCAATGTACGAAATGATATCTTCCGCGCTTTTACTCCTTACTATATAAGGGCGTAATTCTGTAGCTTTTGGCAGACCCACAATATACTTCACCGCATGTTTTCGAAAAAGTACTACCCCAATAGCATGGCCGTAATATTCTTTCATACAATCCAAGTGATACCGGATCATTTCAATTTTCTCGCTACCCGAAATATTTTCTCTGTCTTTATATCGGAAAATCCATGGATGCCCGATTGCCGCCCTTCCAATCATTACCCCGTCACATGCCGTACGTTTTTTTATTTCTGCTATGTCTGCAACAGACCGCACGTCTCCATTCGCAATTACTGGAATTTTTACCGACTGTTTTACTTCAGCAATCGCATCCCAATCGGCGGCGCCTGAAAAATACTGAGACCTTGTACGGCCATGTACCGCAATGAGAGACGCTCCGTTTTCTTCCAGTATTCTGGCCACTTCAATATAATTTCGTGTTTTGTGATCCCACCCAAGACGAATTTTTCCAGTCACAGGTACTGATAAAGACCCGGTAAGATTATTAAACATTTTTGAGATCTTTGATGGATGTTTAAGCATCCCAGCCCCAGCACCCTTTCCGGCAATATCCGATACCGAACATCCCATATTGATATCAATAATATCAGGCCCCAATTGCTCTATTTTCTTACAGGCCTCTGTAATCTGGCATTCATCATTGCCAACCACCTGGAAGGTAACAGGCCGTTCTTCCTCTTTAAAATCAAGCAATTTAAACGTCTTTTTATTATTCCACACTATGCCAGACACGGAAACGACTTCCGTATAGCTCATAGACATGCCGAACCTGCGGCATATAAGCCTGTACGGCATATCAGAAAAACCGGCCATAGGCGCCAATATCAACTCGCCATATACGGGAATATTTCGTATGTAAAAACTCGGATTCATATTACAAAAAAACTGTAGCACTTTAGTTCTATGAAAAATAATAGGGATTGTACCCATATTTCAATAACTTTCCAAATAATTTAAATGTTTTATTTTGACTTATATTTTGCTATATTTCGTTAGCATTTAGTTACAAGCCGGACACGGACAAACAAGTTTATCCGTGCCAACCTGTTTTTAATCTGTGTAATCGTTCGACTGAGCTCACGACGAAGTCTGTGAAATCTGTGGTTCCTTTAAATTATCATAATCTATGGTCTCTCAATCTGAATTACTTACCAAAAAAAGCGAACACATCCAGCGTATGTTTGGCTCCATCGCCGGTGTTTATGATCTTTTGAATACGATATTAAGTTTTAATTTCGACAAGAGTTGGCGGAAGTTTGCCGTTAGAGTCAGCAACGTTACGCCGGACGCACAAATTTTGGATGTATGCACCGGAACCGGCGACCTTGCAATCGAATATTCTTTAAAACTGAATGACCGCGGCAAGGTGACAGGAAGCGATTTTTGCCGAGAAATGCTTGAGATAGCAAACAGAAAATTAAAAAAGAAACATGTATCAGATAAAATAAATATCTTATGTGCGGACACCCTCCACCTTCCTTTCCATGACAACTACTTCCAGGTATCCTCCGTGGCATTCGGGATAAGAAACGTTTCCGATTTAAAAGCGGGAATCAGTGAAATGGCAAGGATAACCGCTCCGGGCGGGCGGGTAGTCATCCTTGAATTTTCACAACCAACAAACACCTTTTTCCGGGAAATGTATTATCTTTATTTCAAAAAGATACTCCCTTTTATTGGTAAAATCATCTCAAAAAGCACGTGCAACGCCTATGCTTATTTACCATCGTCTGTGCTGAATTTTCCGGACAGATACGGACTAAAGGTACAGATGGAAGCATGCGGCCTTGTTGACGTGAAAATCTATGCCAGGACATTGGGGATTGTGACTATCCATGTGGGGAAAAAACCCTGATAACACTACAGCGACATTTTTATTTCACATGTAGGGTAGGCACTGCCTGTCGGAAATTGGGCTGTTACGAAGTACGATTTACGAGGTACGATTTAAAATCGTAAATCCAACAAGGCTGTTTTCATTTTATGAATCAATGCGCTTGACACATCATTAAAGATTATGTAATATCTCTACTTGTAATTTGCCGTATGAGTGATTAAGACGTTTTAGCTAAAGACAGTGTATTCCTGCCACTGTCTTTTCATTTCCTCAAAATACCCATCCAACGCACTGGGGAATAGTGTAACGGTAGCACAAGTGACTCTGGATCACTTTGTCGGGGTTCGAATCCCTGTTCCCCAGCCAATATTCACAATGACTTATGACTTGAATGGTATCTGTTAATTAATGGCAAAATAACTACCCCGGTGGGTTCGGGTTTGCAACCGGTTCGGCTGAGCTCACAACGAAGCCTGAACCCATGAGTTTATGCGGATAATGGGGACATGTACTGCGGTAAAATTACAATGCGCAAATCACAAAATTTCCGTTTGGAATTTGGAATTTATTTGCCTGTTGTTTTGCCAATAGAAGGCTGGATTGAAAGTATAAAACGTGGGGTTCTGGTTACAAATTTGGAACCATAGTTTTAATGTACGCTTACAACCCTCATCAACATAATAAGCTATGCTCACTGATGAACAACATCCCTGAGAGAGAGTGCTAAATTCGTGCTGGATTCATGATAGCTTTTTTCCAACAACCCAATAGCCTTTGTAAGATGTACCGGAGTAATATGAGCATAACGCATCGTCATCGTTGTGTTCTTGTATCCCATTAGTTCAGCAATGGTGTATATACCAACTCCTGCCTGCCTGTTCCATGACGCAAAACAATGTCTCAGGTCATGAAATCTGAAATCATCTATTCCGGCACATTCCAAGCTCTTTTTAAATACCTTGTACACATTTTTTGGATTGTACGGCATACCATTTTAATTTATAGGAAATGTGTTATTTTATAAATAACGTAATTATGAATTATAAGGTCTTGGGATTAATATATATTCACGTTATAACGCTGCTGTTGAGCCGTGAAACCCACAGCGGGCACATTGTAAACAAAACTACAAAATTTCTGAGGAAGATCCGAACTCTCATCTGTTGCCAAAACGGGTTTCATCGATTCCAACAGCCTGTTAGCAGTGATGCCTGACCCTGACCTACGAACTTTATTATAACAAACTCATTTACTTTCATTCGCTTCTATTAATCTGGCAACTTTATAACTACACTTTCGACACTCGCCGCGAAGGATTAAATCACCACTTTCAATGGTTCCTTTAAAATTTATGACGGTGGTAACCTCTGAACAATTACTGCACCATACATTCTCAAGCAATTCCTCCCTTATATTTTCCGGAATAGAATCCCAAAACTTCTTTGCCGGTTCTGTAAACTGACTTTCCGTATTATCTGCTTCCTTAAACTCAACCGGATTGAAGGTGTTAAAATATTCCGCCGCTACTTTTAATAGTCTTTGATCAGCGGCTATAAAATAAGAGACACGATAAAATTGGTTACCAGTAAGGGCAGTTGCTAATTGGAGCGCATCTAAGGTTCGGAAATTTTTGGCCGGAGCAATGTTATCCAGTAAGGAAATCGCAAACTTCTTTACCTCTGATGTTGTTTCCAGAACGTTTATCATTGTAAGATCATTTTCAAACTCTTTAAAAGCTTGCTGAACTGTTGATAAATCAATTTCCTTCATTCTTACTCGCTTCAGAAATGCAGAATGGAATTCTATTCTCGACAGTTCAGAAATTGTAATCACCAGGTCATCTTCATTTTGCTTAAGGAAATCGGTTAATTGTTCACTCCCATCTTCTTTATGATATAGCTTCACAAGAGCGCTGGCATCAATAAACAGATTCATCTGACTTTTCTCTCTCCAATTACGTCATCAGAAAGATTTCCTTTTATAGATTTTGTAAGCTGTTGAACTTTCTCAAAAGACATCCTTTCTAACTTGACCTTTGGAATAACTATCACTTTTACATCCAAATCACCACTAAAAGGGATATTGCTTAACTCCAAATGCCCTTTGATAATTCTGGTATCTGTAACAAACCGGTTCATATGATAATCCTTCCATAATAAATTTAGTAATCACTCTATTTGCCCTAATATAAGTCAAAATCACCCCTGATTAAATAAAAAAATCATTTGCCAGTTCTGTTGAAGATTCAGAAAAAATTAATGTGTGGGATGTTAGAAAAACTTTCCACTACCAACATAAAAGTTCAGCGACTGGTACGGCTTTTTGTGCCAGTCCGTTGTAGTGATTTGTTTGGCATTTTTTTAATTTTTATAGAATCTAAGTATAAAGTGTCTGGGCATATGTCCTGCTCATGCGGCCATACTACAACTTCATTCGCCGCCCTTACCTGTTTAAAATAAATTTTGTTTTTCAACTCAGTAAATACCCCGAAATTAAGCAAAGGGCTGCAATCATACACCCCAACTTCCCCATTGGAACATGAAAAGCTTATTGCGACAAAACAGAAGCCATGCTTTTGTCCAAAGTGCAAGAGTACCCATGTCAATTTCACCCTTCATGAATGCAGATACAGGAGATTGCCGAGATATTATAAGAGGAAAAGTCAGCGCAGGAGCAAGCTCTATAATCGGGGAGCGTTTAAGGAATTAGTAAATAGATATGGACTAATAGACCCGACAAAATATGTTCCTGCCAGACAACCTGTGAAAGCATAAGAAGAAGACTGTCGGAAAGCCGTGTGCGGGAAAATCGCATGCACGGTTTGAAGAGGGGGCAGACTTCGTCGTGAGCTCGGTCGAACGATGATAAGTATATGGCGGAGATATGGTGGCACTGGCGGGAAACCAGCCAGCAAACAGAGAAAACAAACTTCTGCCTAAGTTCTCGTCGTCTGTTTCTACTCTACTGGTTCCTCTTTCGTATTTCGCGCTTCATATTGTTGTATGTTTTATGCTTTGTCATTCGGATTTGTTTCGTATTTCGTACTTCGAATTTCGTATTTTTTATTTAGTGCTTGTTTGGTTCCAGCTTGTCCACCAAGGGGCATATTGCACTACCCACCCCTGCTCCCGAGAAAAGCGACAAAGCTTCTAAAATATACCTCGTCAAAATGGCCCTTCATATGCTCTTTCATCATTTGTAACGCAGGGAATGGTTTTCTCGCATCCGAATACGGCCTTTTGGTTGTTAACGCATCGTAAACATCTATTATCATTGCAATTTTTCCATAATCATGGATCTCGCCACCCCTCAAACCCATTGGATAACCCTGTCCATTAAGCTTTTCATGATGCTGCAAAATAGGAAAGAACGATTCTTCCCGAAGACCACCCAAACCCTTTAATATTTCATGTCCAAATTCCACATGTTTCTTTATCTCAATGTACTCAACCTCGCTCAGTTTTCCATTTTTGTTCAGTATATCAAGGTTAATCCGTGTCTTTCCTATATCATGAAGCAACAATCCTGTGCCAAAATCATTCATTTCTTTCTCATTAAGCCTTAAATATTTTGCAAATAAAAGACCAAGTACAGAGACGTCAACGCAATGAGTATAGGTATAATAATCATACGATACCATGTTTAACATGGTTGAAGTGGCGTCTTTGTTGTTCAGCACATATTCTACTGTGCCTGATACCCAGTTTTTTGACCTTTCAACATTATCTCCGGCACGCGGGTCGTTAAATATGTCAAACATAATGGATTTTGCCACATTATAAACCATTTCCGATTTAGTTTTCGTGTCAAGAGAAGGGTCATGAATTATCAGTTTTAAATGGGACTCCCTATGCCTCAAATATAACGTCTCTTCACATTGTTTTATAAAAAGATAGTTTATCTGATTATACTGAAGTTCTTTTATATTATGCTCATAAAGGGCGCTCTCACTGTTGCAATACAGTACGTAACGGATACCTTCGTCTGTGTGAGTTTTTATGTAAAGATTGCATCCGGCACAGGTATTAGGCTGTATTGTGTTTAAAGCTACCGGAATATATTCATTTGTCATAATAATCATTACCTCATGGTTGCTATACTTTCGTCATTTATAACTATTGAATTGTCTGTCAACAATTGTTCCGCATCCAATAGAATTAAATGGTTATTCGTAATTCCTTTATGTATTTTCGGACAAATTCCGTCATCGTCAGTGGCGCCGGTGTTATCTTGTGAGAAGGAATGGAGGTTAGGGTTAAATAATTATCTCACTTTGACTTGATTTTTTCCATGAATTGATTATACCTTTTTTTTTAGTCTTATTCCCGCAATTGAATCGACAACAATGCCAAACTCCATGGTTTCATTATGAATAATTATTACTTCGTTTAAATGGGAGATACCCTTTCCCTTTGGAATGTTAAATAATGCCTTTATGTCAATAACAGAAAATATCTGTCCTCGGACATTAATAATTCCCACTACATATTCAGGCACTCCAGGGATTGTTGTAATTCCTTTCAGTAAATACACTTCACAAACACAGTCTGCCGGGATGCCATATCTGTCCTGATCAATAAGAAATTCAACTATGGATACATAGTGTATTTCCCTCTGCCGGATTTCCGGCTCCCGCGCGAGTATTTTCGCCCTTTCTTTAAGAATTGTCTCTCGATCGTTCATTGTTTTAGTCATTGGTCAATTGTAGGGGCACAGTGCTCTGTGTTCCTACTATTTTTTTAATCTGTGAACTGTGGTTCCTTTTCTTTTAAGCGCAATCTCTTTCTTATATTTATTATCGGCAGTATCTTTCCCTGCACATTAATCACCTCTGAAATAATCTCAGGGACAGCAGGCAACGGGGTAATTGCAACAGCACGAATGATCCGCTCCAACGCTGTATGCCTTACCGCAAATCGCTGTTTTTCAATCGCAAAAACGACAAGATATTCACTATCCATTATTACCGTAACCTTATCTCTAAATAATAATTATGACGATCTTTACACCAAAAGGAGTTGTGGAGAAAAAGTATAACAATATTGTTGCCATTTTAATAAGTAATTTTTTCAAATAACAAAAATGAGAAAACAATGTATATTTATGCAGTTTATGTTTACAATGAAGATCAGACGAGATTTTTTACTACAATCATTATGGGAGGTTAATAAATGAAATTTACCCGCATTACTATTAATCCAAACCAGATGGGCGGCATTCCTTGTATTCGGGGGCTTCGTATACCTGTTGCAACAATTGTTGGTATGGTTGCTGATGGTATGTCTGAAGAAGAAATATTAAAGGCTTTTTCCAGACCTGGAACATGAGGATATTAAGGAATCATTGCGGTATGCCTCTGAAGCAGTGAGAGAGGGGAGCATTCCTGATTTTTTGTAACAGTTTAGATTTTTGGAAAACAAAAATGCTCGTTCCCAAGCTCCGGCTTGGGAACGTAATTGCGTTGGAAGCTCTAGCTTCCATTTAGCCGGCAAGCGAAGCTTCGTGTATTATTCGATTCAAAAGATGTTTCTAAATATCTTGGGTAACATACTGAAAAGCCTCCAAGCTGACATCATGGGTTCATTCCCTTTTCCATTCGAAGCTGGAGCTTCTCAAACAATCCCGTTCCCAAGCCGGAGCTTGGGAACGAGCGGTTTTTTTCATAGGACTAAAGTATTACAATTCTTTGTAAAAAAACAAAATGTGTGAAGATATACAAAAAATCGGGAATGCACCCGTGAGAGAGCGCGAAATTCCTTTGGTACTAACAAAATGAATTTTCTGATCGAAAATGCCCTTTCGCCTTTACTTGCCGATGGACTCCGCAATGCAGGGTATGATACTATCCATTGTACGTGAATATGGATTATCATTTGCCGATGACGTTACTATCCTTCGGCGAGCTACTAAAGAAAATCGAATACTCGTTTCAGCTGATACTGACTACCGTATTCATATTCGACAACTACCAATTACTGAAAATGAAAACAAATAAACCAAACCATCTTATACATGAGAAAAGCCCTTACCTGCAACAACATGCTTACAATCCTGTGGATTGGTATCCATGGGGCAAAGAAGCCTTTGAAAAGGCGAAAGCGGAAAGTAAAGTAATTTTTCTTTCTATTGGATATTCTACCTGCCACTGGTGTCACGTAATGGAGACCGAATCTTTTGAGGACGAAGAGGTAGCCAAAATATTAAACGAATATTACGTTGCAATAAAGGTGGATAGAGAAGAACGCCCCGATATTGATAACGTTTATATGACCGTTTGCCAGGCGATGACCGGTAGCGGCGGCTGGCCTCTCACGCTCTTTCTTACCTCTGAGGGGAAACCTTTTTACGCGGGCACATATTTCCCAAAAACCGAACGTTTAGGCAATCCGGGTTTAATCGCTCTACTGACGCAAATTGCCAATTTATGGAATACAAACAAGGAAAGCATCATTGCTTCCAGCTTGCAGGTAACAAAGCTCATAGATACCGAAACAGCTTCAAAAGGCGAAGAAAAACCCGACGTCCGGACACTAAAAACAGCCTATGAACAATTGAGTGACCGTTTTGATTCTCTGTACGGCGGTTTCGGAACATCACCAAAATTCCCCACACCACATAATTTCACATTTCTCCTCAGGTGGTGGAAACGCAGCAACAACGCATTCGCCCTGGAAATGGTTGAGAAGTCTCTTGAATTAATGGCAAGAGGCGGCATCCATGACCATTTAGGCGGCGGGTTTCACAGGTATTCCACCGATGAATACTGGTTAACGCCTCATTTCGAAAAAATGCTGTATGACCAGGCATTACTTGCCATTTCGTATATCGAAACCTATCAGGCGACCAAAAAAGATCTTTATTCAGCAATAGCAAAGGATATTTTTGATTATGTATTACGCGACATGACGTCGCCCGAAGGCGGTTTTTATTCCGCAGAAGATGCCGACAGCGAGGGCATTGAGGGGAAATTTTACGTATGGAAACCGGAAGAAATCAAAGAAGCCCTCGGGGAAAAGGATGGAAACATCTTTTGTGATTTTTATGACGTGTCGGACATTGGCAATTTTGAAGATAAAAATATATTGCACGCAGACAAACCACTGCATATTGCAGCTAAACTGGAAAATATGTCGCCGGATGCCCTTGAAAAACGGCTTGCCAATAGCCGCAAAAAACTACTTTCAATACGGGAAAAACGTATTAAGCCCCATAAAGACACGAAGATTATCACCTCATGGAATGGTCTTATGATTTCCGCCTTATCCAGGGGCGCACAGGCTATGGATGAACCAAAATACACAAACGTCGCAATGTGCGCCGCCGACTTTATACTGAATACGCTATTGCAGGAAAACAAGATATTACTCCGGCGTTATTGCCAGGGAGAATCCGCAATAGCGGGGTTTCTTGACGATTACGCATTTTTCGTGAACGGGTTAATCGACCTTTATGAAGCGACTTTTCAGGAAAAATATCTTCAGGCAGCTTTACAGATTAATGAAGAAATGATCAAAAACTTTTTAGATGAAAATGAAGGCGGGTTTTTCTTAAGCGGCAAGTCAAACGAAAAACTCTTCACACAAACTAAAGATATTTATGATGGCGCTACTCCCTCGGGAAATTCTATCGCATTGCTCAATCTATTGCGATTAGGAAGGATTACCGGAAACCCTTCTTATGAAGCGTTAGCGGATAATCTTATAAAGACATTTTCCGGCACCATCCTCCAGTATCCTTCCGGATATACACAATTCATGTGCGCCCTTGACTTTGCATTAGGTCCCACAAAAGAAATTATCGTTGCGGGAGAACGTGAAGGGAATGATACAAAAGATATTCTCAGGGAAATAAGAAGCCGTTTTTTACCAAACAAAGTATTGCTTCTTCACCCCTCAAACGGCATATTTATTGAGGAAATAGCACCTTATACAAAAGAACTAATTCCCATAGAAGGCCGGTCAACCGTCTATATGTGCGAGAATTATTCCTGTAAAAAACCCGTATCCGATAAAAACGCAGTCATACAACTTTTGGAATAACAACAGAATTTGTAACACTTTGTAACAGTTTAGATTTTTGAAAAATTCATGGGATAGAAAAAATACCATGTAGCCCCGTTAGGGGCGGTCTGTTTGTAGCGCAATAAAATTCAATAGGATAAATAGCTCCATAGGAGCGGCCTGTCCGTATTCAGGCAAACCTGTTTAATATGGATTTACAAGAGACAGGTCGCTCCTAATTGTAGAGACAGGTTTCAAACCTGTCTCTACGATCTGTTATAATATCCTATTTTGCTACAAACAGGCTGCTCCTACGGAGCTTATAGGTAATACGTTTTTCAAAAGACTGAAATGTTACCATAAATTAATAAGCTTTTTACAAAAAATCGGGAATGCACCCCTTATCGTAACATACTTGCCATGCCAGCTCTGCTCTTTTGTATCGATTACGTCAATGCCTCGCTCTCTTAAAAAAGGAAGTACCTTTGGGGAAATATTTTCATCTGTGAGAATCCTTATTTCACAGAATTTCATTGGTTAGTTTCCAACTCCAGGTAAATTTCATTTTTACAAGACCGGGCTGCATAGCATAAGCAGGCGTGAATATCCTCAACGGTTAAATGGGGATAATCCTTCAATATTTCTTCTTCGGACACATCGGATGCTAATATATAACTGCGCATAATTAAACAGACATCATTTCTTCGTAAGCCATATTTCACGGTGCTTGCATGGAAATGAATATTGACAACGAAATAAAAAAGGGTTACATTATGGCCTCTTGTGCGTATAAATAATAATACATTACAAAACGGAGGCCTTATGCAAGCCTTGAAAGCAAAGGGGAATCGGCAAACGATTAAGAAGTTAGTCGCGTTGAAAAAATCAGCTCAGGAAGATTCTGCGTATCGAATGGCAACGCGATTGCATGCGGTTATTCTTAACCTGGAAGGCCGCCCACCCGGAGACGTTGCGGAGATTTTAAAAGTAAACCGCACCAATGTTCCAGCATGGATTCGCGCGTGGAATCAATACGGAATTGACGGCTTATTACAGGGACACCGCTGCGGGCGACCAGCCGGACTAAGTCTGGATGAAAAAGAAAGACTCCTTGATATTATTGAGAGCGGCCCCATCGCTTATGGCTATGATACTGGGGTGTGGACATCCGTAATCATTGCAAAGACAATCGAAAATGAGTTTGGCCTCGAATATCATCCGGGACATGTGCGGAAGCTCTTGAAGCAGATTGGAATTTCTTTCCAGCGCCCAACCTATCGATTAGTAAAGGCCGATCCTGTCGCTCGTAACAAGTGGACCCGGTACACTTACCCCACATTAAAAAAAAGCCGCTGAAGAAAAAGCGCTGATTGTTTTTGAAGA
The DNA here is from genome assembly GCF_027493735.1 of Candidatus Kuenenia sp. Classification (NCBI taxonomy): domain Bacteria; kingdom Pseudomonadati; phylum Planctomycetota; class Candidatus Brocadiia; order Candidatus Brocadiales; family Candidatus Brocadiaceae; genus Candidatus Kuenenia; species Candidatus Kuenenia sp. The sequence goes on along the minus strand of NZ_JAOSKF010000019.1, from coordinate 134,873 downwards.
CGAAGCGTCGTTCCGCCAAAGTCCCACACTCCATGCCACGTGGGCGCCACGACATGTTCAGCCAGAAGTTTTGTCCGGTGGGCAACGCAATACCCAGAAAATATTCGGGGCGGTTGCTGTGCTTACCGGACAATCTTTATTCCGCCGCAGGGAAGCCCAATTCAATCATGAAACCTACGTTGAGTTCCTGGAGGATATGACAAAGTTTTTTTTCAGGCGAGGCCACCGCATTTACTTTATCCAGGATAATGCGTCATACCACAAGCATCCCACCACGTACGAATGGTTCTCTAAAAACCGGAAATACACGGAAGTGTTTAATTTGCCACCTTATTCGCCAGACTTTAACGCGCAGGAAAAGCTCTGGAAATATACACGCAAACAAGCAACTCATAATCGGTATCATGAAACAGAAACCGACCTCTGCGCCGCACTAACTCACACTTTCGATACCATGCAAAATAATCCAGAGTTGATCATCCCTTTAGTGGCGCAGTTCTGCAGTCCATAATGTCTGTTTAATATTGCGCAGTTATATAGATCAAGGATAAACTCTACCGTAATCCTTGTTCCTTTAATGATTGGCTTTCCACCAAGTATCTTTGGATTTACTGTGATTCTTCCATAGTTTCTCTTCTGACTACTTAAACAAGCGTTTTACCTATAAAAACCAGAACAAACAAGGCAACTGTCTCAATGACCCCGAGGGCCATAAGATAGTTACCGAATCCCTGCCCTGTCTCCGCCAGTGCGTCGGATGCCCCTGCACCTGCACGCCCCTGCATCCATGCAGAAAGCCCCATTGCAAAACCTCCCAGAAACCCAGCCCCCAGCAAGACTGGAAATGCCGCACCTGTGACAGCGGCCTTCATTATATTTCCCATCAAAATCATGCCGTAAATAGTCTGGGATAATGGCGCCCCCACAAATGCAACCAGCATAAACGGAGCAGACTTATTCTGGGCATAGCACTTTTTCCATCCACCGATAGCTGCTGCCCCTGCCGCTCCCGTCCCAAGGCATGACCCTATCGCCGCCATAACAAGCGCCACCATCGCACCCAATCTACCAATAGAAATAACTGTATTCGAATCCATTGCCATAAGCACTCCTTTCTTGTCTGTTTATAAAAGCTCCATGATTTTATCTTCTTTGTTTTCTTGAAAACGGGGTATAGGGAATACCTTTCCATTGCACTCCCACATGGCCGGAAAATTCTAACGTATTCAACCGCACGCCATGCACCAGGATGCCCAGCGCCATAAGTGCAACATTAAGCCCGTGTCCCAGGAAAAGAATCAATGCCGCGATGAATCCTGCAAAAACGCTGCTGATTCCCTTTCCCAATGCCATTTCGTTAAAACTCATTGCTACGGCGAGCGAAGCGCTGCCAACGGCAAAAAGACGGATGTAAGAGATAACATCAACGAAGTTACTGATTACATTAAGAGGAAACATCATAAGGTCAGGCCAGTCTTTTTTTATTTTTTTTGGAGAAGTGGTAAAGAGAACCACGCAACCTAATGAGGCAAACAGCAAATAGTAACCCCACGCGGGAAACGCTGTATCAAGGATCATTGTGCGTGCAGTGATATACATCAACCATGTCATACCTATCCATCCAATCTGTGCAATAGCCCTCGGACTATTCATTATTCTCATTGCATTCCATGCATGCGCAACTGTCAGGTGGATAGCTCCAATCATAAAACAGAGGTGCATTATATTCTTTTCATTATTAAGCCACTCTATATGCAACATTTTTAATGAGGCGGGAATATTGCTTGCGCCAAAATAATTTCCCGTCAGAATCCCCCATACTATCGTGCATACGCTGAGAATACCCAACAGGAAAAACGGGGCAGGCGGCGCTTTAGAAAAAATCCTTCTTGCTACAATGGTTATAACCAGAAAAAGGGCGCCGTATCCGGCGTCGCCTATCAATAGCGCGGAAAATACACTGATAAAGATCAGAAAGACGCCGCTTATATCCTTTTCCCTATAACCTGGCAGTATATTAATCATGTCGAATATTGTCCTGACAGGCTCCACCCACTTTGGATTCCGTATAAGGGTAGGCACGTCATCCTCCGCTGACGGATCGGCAATAACGGAACCACAGCCTTGCAGCGCAGGAGCTTTCAGGATTTCCGCCACCTTGTCTGCGGGACAAAACCCCTGAAGATAGACAATATCTTCCGCGCTTCCCATGCCTGCCTTTACTTCCAAAAGGTGTATCTTTTCTTTCGTCATCAGAAGAGCTTCGTTCATTACATGCCATTCGCCTCCCAATCGCTCAAATTCCCTGGTAATTGATTTCAACTCTTCTTCGGCGTTAATAAGAGCCGCCTCTACTTCTGCCAGAGATTTCCCGGTGACATGAAATTCTTCATAATCGCACCGGAAATCACCATCTCCGGCAATTACAAAATAAACAAAATTCTTATCTTTATTAACAATGAATAAGAATGTATCCTCTGGCGCTATAACAGGCTGGTGAGAGGGGGAACGAAAAAGACGAATGTTTATTCCCTCTTTTGTCAGTGAAGCAACAAGCGCAGGGTCAAAATTCCCATAGGGCTGCACCCGTTGTTTTTCGTAGTTCAATTTTTCACATACCTCTTCCTGTTCTTTACGGCGTTGAACAAGTTTCTCAACTTTTTCAAGCGTACTTTGTGCCGCATCGCCGGACGGTCTATCCTCTGTATTCAAAGGTATCATGCCGATCGCCCTCTGCAGCCTCCCGTAATATTCCTTTTCCTTTTTCAGTTCACGACAAACAGGCTGTTTCATATGAGTGACGTGCAATACACCCAATTCATATAATGCATTCAGCACCATTTCCTGGTCATCCTTCAGGCATAAGAGTGTAATCTTCTTCATTGGTGTTATCATGCACCCGTCCTTACATTCTGAAATTTGCGTTTCGCCATTTTTGCCCTAACCACGGCCGCTGTTTGTTCGTCCGCAAGATAAATTCTGATTTTTCTTATATTTTCTATACATTCAGGGATTTTCACCTTTTCAAACAGATTCACACGCTGCGAGGTCACGCGAAGCTCATCCGACAGTAGTTCCTTTTGCCGTTCATAAATATTCATCTCTATACGAAGTTTTATCAAACGCTCCAGCACATCAATCCCATCGTCAACCCATGGGGGAGTGGCATAAAAATCTACAGGGTTGCGCTCGTATTCCACTTTGTCAAATACCGGAATACTAACCCCGGCAATATTGCCAATGCTGCATTTCACTTCCTTAACTCTGATATAAAAGCCGATATCAATATCTTCTGCAAACAAACATATCCATGCGTCAAGGTCATCATCCCATATACGTTTCTCCTCTTTTTTCTGTTCCGCTATAAGATGATCTATCTTCCTGACTTCAATCTGAAGCTGCATTTTCTTCAGCTCCAGTGTAGGGAGATAACGTTTATAACGACGTAAGGCGTCACGCTGGGCTTTGAGTTCATTTTTTGTAAATTTAACCTTCGACATAATTATTTATTGTTAGTCTGTAACAATTTGTATTAGTTTGGCTTTTCAAAAAGATATTCACGTGTACCTTGTTATATAACAGGAATAAAACATTTGTCCTCAGTACTCAGTACTCAATAGGAAAGGGAGCATTCCTGATTTTTTGTAACAGTTTAGATTTTTGAAAAACAAAAATGCTCGTTCCCAAGCTCCGGCTTGGGAACGTAATTGCGTTGGAAGCTCTAGCTTCCATTTAGCCGGCAAGCGAAGCTTCGTGTATTATTCGATTCAAAAGAGGTTTCCAAATATCTTGGATAACATACTGAAAAGCCTCCAAACTAACATCATGGGTTCATTCCCTTTTCCATTCGAAGCTGGAGCTTCTCAAACAAACCCGTTCCCAAGCCGGAGCTTGGGAACGAGCGGTTTTTTTCATAGGACTAAAGTATTACAATTCTTTGTAAAAAAACAAAATGTGTGAAGATATACAAAAAATCGAGAATGCACCCGTCCTCAATCAACAATCTGTAATTTTGCCTATTGCCGGCTGTACAGTATCCCACATAATATAAGGGGTAAAGGGGTTGTTAATCTCAGTTTATTGAGAAGTTACGATAATATTATGAAGCACCAATGCGTGCGGCAGCCGGCCAGAATTTTTCAATCAACCTTGTTGTAATACCCGTTTCAGCAGGCTGAAAGCAATCTGCAAGTATTTGCCACCCAAGGTTAAGGGCTTGTTCCAAAGGGATATTGACATTCAAATCCATCATTTCGCGTTCAAAACGTTCGCCATATTTCAACAACTTGTTGTCCCATGCGCTCATCCGGAATCCCATGGACTGTTTTTCGATACTTTCTTTATACCTGGCATATATCTGTATCATGGAGTCCATAATGGCGCGATGGTCTTCGCGTGTTTTGTTATTAACATGTTGTTTGAGGCGGCTCAGCGAACCAAAAGGCTCTATCCTTCCGTTCTTCAGATAAAACTGCCCTTCGGTAATGTAGCCGGTATTGTCCGGTATCGGATGCGTAACATCGTCGCCCGGCATTGTCGTCACGGCAAGGATGGTGATAGACCCTGCGCCCTCGAAATTGACCGCCTTCTCGTATCGCGATGCAAGCTGACTGTACAGGTCGCCTGGGTAGCCCCGGTTTGAAGGTATCTGTTCCATCGTATTTGCGATTTCTTTAATAGAATCGGCAAAATTTGTCATGTCAGTCAGTAAGACCAGCACCCGTTTCCCCTGCAAGGCAAACTGTTCTGCAACCGCAAGGCACAAATCCGGCACAAGAATACACTCAACCGTGGGATCAGCCGCCGTGTGAATAAAAAGTATCGACCTTGTTATAGCGCCGCTTTTCTCCAGAATATCTCTGAAAAAAAGATAATCATCATATTTAAGCCCCATTCCGCCAAGTATGATGATATCCACTTTTGCCTGCAGCGCAATCCTCGCCAGCAGGGGATTGTATGGTTCTCCGGCAATGGAAAATATCGGGAGTTTTTGTGATTCCACAAGGGTATTAAATACGTCAATCATTGGGATTCCTGTTTGTATCATATTTTCAGGAATTATACGTTTAACAGGGTTTACCGAAGGCCCGCCGATATCAATCAGATTTTCAGTAATTGCCGGTCCCTTATCGCGCGGTTCTCCACTTCCGGTAAAGATACGTCCGAGCAGGAATTTAGAAAACGGCGTTTTCATCGAATGTCCCAGAAAATTAATCTCGGCGTTTGTGGACATTCCCCTAGTTCCCGCAAGGACTTGCAGTGACACCCTGTCACCTTCAAGCCTGATAACCTGGGCAATGGAACTACCTTCCGCTGTTGTTATTTTTGCCAGTTCTCCATAGGAAACGTCTTCGGCAATAACAGTGATAACGTTCCCGACAATTTGTTCAATTTTATTGTATATCCTGCGCACTTTCCCCCCCGAGCATTTTGTCCAATTCCGTTTCGATCGCCTGAAATTCATCAGACTCCATGGCGGTATAATTCCAATCTCTTGTTTTTTGTGTCAGCGTATGGAAAAAAGCCCTCGCTGCATCTTTGCCGGCAAACGACATTTTCGCGCCAAGTATTTTTACCATCTTGCCAAATGTATATTTTTGCCTTTCGCCCGAAGATGCCACGTCCACGACATGAAACGCATTTTGCTGCATGTAGGCAGCGTCAAGGTACTCGCTTTTCAGGTAAGTGATAAAGTCATCAATAGACGTGCCTTCTTCGCCCACCACCTTCATCATCTGTGCAATATCATTGCCGTCTCTGAGGATTTTTAGCGCCAACAGCAGGTATTCCGCCTGAACAATACCATTGTACTTGCTCCAGCTTTCAAGGGGATGAATGGAGGGGTATCTTCTCGCATCTGAACGTTCTTTTGACAACCCATGAAATGCACCGACTACTTTGAGAGTTGCCTGCGTAACCGGCTCGTCAAAATTTCCGCCGGCGGGGCTGACAGTGCCGCCTATGGTAACAGACCCCACAGATCCGTCATGCAGTCTCACTATCGCCGCGCGTTCATAAAATGCGGCAATAACAGACTCAAGATAGGCGGGGTATGCTTCATCGCCCGGTATTTCTTCCATACGCCCCGATACTTCCCGAAGCGCCTGCGCCCACCGTGATGTGGAATCCGCCAGCAGCAATACGTGCAATCCCATCTGCCGGTAATATTCCGCCAGCGTCACCCCAGTATATACAGAAGCCTCGCGGGCTGCCACAGGCATTGAACTGGTGTTGCAAATAATCACCGTTCGTTCCATAAGACTTTTTCCTGTTCGTGGGTCGGTAATCCGCGGAAATTCACGAAGCGTTTCCACCACTTCCCCAGCCCTTTCTCCGCATGCGGCGACAACAACAATATCAGCATCCGCATTTCTGCTTATAAGCTGCTGCAACACCGTCTTGCCCGCGCCAAAAGGACCTGGAACACAAAACGTCCCCCCCTTTGCCGCCGGAAAAAACGTGTCAAGAATTCTGATCTTTGTCATAAGGGTTTCCGTAGGCATCAGCCGTTCACTGTAACATTTCAGGGGTACTTTAACCGGCCACTTCTGAACCATAGTCACCTTTACGAGCGCTCCTTTACTATCCTTTAGCTCCGCTATTGTCTCATCCACCCGGTATGAGCCATGCCCCGCGACCCATTCAACGCAATATCTGCCGCGGAGCGAAAAAGGCACCATGATGCGGTGAGAAAAAATCCCTTCAGGCACAGTGCCAATGGAGTCGCCGGCTCTTAGCACATCTCCTTTTTTTACGACAGGTGTAAATTTCCATTCCTTATCCCTCGGAATGGCGTCCATGTATACCCCACGTTTTAAAAAGAAACCGCACTCTCTTGCAAGTTCAGGAAGAGGATTTTGAAGACCGTCAAAAATTTGTGTAAGCAAACCGGGTCCCAGCTCTGCCGCCAGTAGTTCTCCTGAAAAATCAACATGCCCCCCTACTTTCAACCATCTCGGATCTTCCAGTATCTGCACGTCGGCATAACGGCCCCTTATCCGTATAACCTCCGCCTTCAGACGTACATCTTCCAGCATAATGTAAGCCAGTTCATTCTGCCTTAACATTCCATAAAATTCTACGGTTATCATATTGCCGTTTATGCCTACAATTCTTCCGCAGTGGCAATTTGCACTTTCAATGCTTCCGCATTTACATCCCATAGCATATTTCCCCGGAATTAGTCACAATGAGTTTTTCCAACACTTCACGCCCCTTTTCATCATTCAATGATTTCCACCTCATTATCAATTTCAGCTTAATCACATAAGAAAAAATGGATGACATGCCGAAAAAATCAGCCCTTGCCATATCATCAAGGAGTTTCCATCGATATTTGTCCAAAGCACGTTCTTTATCGAGGGGATTGTGTTTGCTGAGCGCCTCTGCAACAATCTTCGCAGCATTTATGTCAATCTTCTTATCTCCCCGCAGGAACTGATGTGAATCGATATTTAATCTTGCAGATCTAGCCGCAGCAAGGGCATTTTTCAACTGATTTTCAGCGTAAAGCCATTTCCTGACAAATGCATGCCGTGCGGATTCTGGCCGCCCGTCTATAACGTATTCGAGATCCTTCCTGTCCTGAGAAGCAAGCATATTTTTGCATGACTCAAAGAATTCCCTGGGGGTGAATGAAACATCACCCTCTAAAGTAAGCGGAATAAGGCTTGCGACCAGATAATAATAGGCCATTCAATCCTCCTTCGCAATGTCATTTGCAACGCGGTGAATAATCCCGGCAAGGTGTGGTTTTAGAAAATAACAAATAGCATCAGCAATCGCTTCCTGTGTAAAATCGTGAAATACGGCGTCAGATTTCATCGACACTTTAAATCCTTTGATTATTTTATCATCAACATGTATTTCTATTCCTTCCCGAAACTGTTCCCGGTATTTTTCCATAAACAATTTTACCACCGTTTTTTGATCTTCCGGACTAAGCAGCATATTGATCCTGCCTTCCGCAAACCCCTTTTCTGCATATGCAGACGCCAGCTTTATCATCATCTGAATAAGGGTATCAGGTGAAAGCGCCTCGCCTACAGAATGAAAGGCTATTTCTCTAAACAGGGTATCAATGCCTTTGCCTACGGTTATTAGAACATCTCTTCCCGCATGTGCTATAGTTTTGGCGCCATGCTCGGCAAACAACCTGGCGTCAAGCTCCGCCTTTTCAAGCATTTCTTTTGCCTTCATTTCCGCTTCTTTTACTATCCCGGCAGCTTTTTCTCTGGCGTCTGAGATGATCCTCATTGCCTCTTTATCCGCTTTATCAATACCTTCTTTTTGTATTCGGTTCAGCAGGTTCTGTAAATTTTGTTCCATACGATAGATTCCTTAATGATGGAGAATACTATTTCTTTAAAGGTGTGTGTTATAACTTTTTTTCCTCCGTCGAAACAGTCACGGCTCTTGTAACAATTTATGCTTTGACAAAGCAGGGACGAAGGATGTGGATCCTTGAGCAGTATTTGACTATTTCAAATGCTTCACCCCTTACAGTGTCACATACATCGTTCTTGCCGGAATTTCCAAAAACAAACTTGTAGTCAAATTTTTATGTGGAGCATTATTATTAAAGCGTTTTGTGCAAGGTTAATCCACAAAAATATTCCCGTTGCTTCACATGATTTTCCGACAAAGGATTCTTATTACAATTACATTTTTTGCAACAGTTTAGTATTCTGAAAATGGCAACTGTTTCACCTTTCAAAATATCAGAAGGTATATAAATTACACAAAGAAAAAAACGGAGTTGCCATGGGTGCATTCCCGATTTTTTGTATATCTTCACACATTTTGTTTTTTTACAAAGAATTGTAATACTTTAGTCCTATGAAAAAAACCGCCCGTTCCCAAGCTCCGGCTTGAGAACGGGATTGTTTGAGAAGCTCCCGCTTCGAATGGAAAAGGGAATGAACCCATAATGTCAGCTTGGAGGCTTTTCAGTATGTTACCCAAGATATTTGGAAACCTCTTTTGAATCGAATAATACACGAAGCTTCGCTTGCCGGCTAAATGGAAGCTAGAGCTTCCAACGCAATTACGTTCCCAAGCCGGACAGACTGGGTCAAATGAACTTTATTGTCTCAAAAGTGGGGACAACTCTTCGCATTATGCCTGTTTTCGACCCTATTTAGTGCTGTTTTCCCATTAAAGTGGAGAATGCCTGTCGTAAAATAGGATAAAATTGCCCATTTGACCCAGTCTGCGGAGCTTGGGAACGAGCATTTTTATTTTTCAAAAATCTAAACTGTTACAAAAAATCAAGAATGCTCCCAGTTGCCATTCTGTGCACATGAAACGAAATTTAGGAGCCGGTCAATTTATGCTTCATTACAGGAAAGGGGCGCGTGGGGTTATAAGGAAGCAAACCTTTTGTCACGCACACTACACTATATAACTGCGCATAATTAAATATACATCATTTCTTCGTAAGCCATATTTCACGGTGCTTGTATGGAAATGAATATTGACAACGAAATAAAAAAGGTTACATTATGGCCTCTTGTGCGTATAAATAATAATACATTACAAAACGGAGGCCTTATGCAAGCCTTGAAAGCAAAGGGGAATCGGCAAACGATTAAGAAGTTAGTCGCGTTGAAAAAATCAGCTCAGGAAGATTCTGCGTATCGAATGGCAACGCGATTGCATGCGGTTATTCTTAACCTGGAAGGCCGCCCACCCGGAGACGTTGCGGAGACTTTAAAAGTAAACCGCACCAATGTTCCAGCATGGATTCGCACGTGGAATCAATACGGAATTGACGGCTTATTAGAGGGACACCGCTGCGGGCGACCAGCCGGACTAAGTCTGGATGAAAAAGAAAGGCTCCTTGATATTGTTGAGAGCGGCCCCATTGCTTATGGCTATGATACTGGGGTATGGACATCCGTAATCATTGCAAAGACAATCGAAAATGAGTTTGGCCTCGAATATCATCCGGGGCATGTGCGGAAGCTCTTGAAGCAGATTGGAATTTCTTTCCAGCGCCCAACCTATCGATTAGTAAAGGCCGATCCTGTCGCTCGTAACAAGTGGACCCGGTACACTTACCCCACATTAAAAAAAAAGCCGCTGAAGAAAAAGCGCTGATTGTTTTTGAAGACGAAGCGTCGTTCCGCCAAAGTCCGACACTGCACGCCACGTGGGCGCCACGATATGTTTAGCCAGAAGTTCTGTCCGGTGCTGTCCAGTTTTTGGGGTACATTATATACACCCAAAATAGGGTATTGGCAGAGGCTTATTTTTAATATACAGTGCAAAATATTTCTTTTTTAAGAAAGGTATTTCTGTTTCTTTTCCAAAATACATTTCAGGTTGTTATTCCCCGCCACGCTATCGATTGTTTATTCATTTTTTTGTCATACAGGACATCTATGTTTTATTTATAAGGAGAGTTGAATGAAGTTAAAGAAGAGAGGGAGTTGTTTTAAAAGCTGTCTTAGGGTTTTACCGTTAATCCCGTTACTATGCTTGGCTCTGTGTCAAACATCTTTATTTGGGGCAGTTGTGCCGGGTGTTTACAAAGTAACCATTAAGGCGGACAAGATTAAAATAGCAGAGGATACATGGACGCTTTCGAGTAACGGAGAATTTAAAGGAGAAGCCCTGGGTATTAAGAGTGAGTGGGAAGACACGGGAAATAATACTTTCAAAATCAAAACAGACAAGCAGGAAGTTATAGATGGGATTATGAAAAATTTTTATTTAATAGGCCTAAACGACTCTGATTTCTCGATAAGCATCAAAAAAATGACAATCACAGGGACTTCTAACGGAAATACTATAAAAGGAGATATTAAAACAAATTTCCGCATAAAGATTAAAGACCCGGTAAAAACAACCCTCAACACAAATGGCAGCGTAAGCTTTAAAGGTGAGCAGTAAATATAAAAAGTAAATTCTGTGCTTGCCTGTCACGCGGTAATAGTCAACAGCAAGCATTTGACGCTGGTTACGTTATCCCTGAACCAGACAACACGGCTCTGTCGTGTTTTGCAGGATTTATGTAATGTTTTTTTAATAAAAACGTAATGAAAGATGCACGCTGATTTAATAAAAAGGAGGCTGTAATAATGAGGGAAAACAAACGGCTTATCGGAATACCCATGTTAGTTCTTTTGGTGATAGTATTTTTATCTGATAGTTTTTTCTACGGGCATGAGACGTCAGGCAAATATGTATCGGCTGCTATCCCTGACGGCCTTTCTGAAAATCACAGTGAATATAACCGCAATCAGGAGGAGCCGCCGGCCATGGTGGAATTGTTTCATCAATTGATGGAGAAAAGAAGAGGGGATCACACCGCATTGAAAGCAGCTTCGCAACACCCTGTGTTGGAGAGGAATGGCATAAAAGGCAAAGGGAAAAGACCGGCAAACTACCGGCGCGGTAGAGGAATAACCCCTTATGGAAAAAGCAACACGTCTGAGGCTGATTCCATAACCGCAAAGACAAAAACCAATGAGTTACTATCCAGTAACGGCGGAGGGGATATGGAATACCAGTTTCTGTTTAAATTCGGCTTCCTTAGCCTTGTTGATGGAGAATTTAGACTTCCTAGTGGTGTTGCGACGGACAGCGCCGGCAACATAATAGTTGCCGATACCGACAATCATCGCATTCAGATATTTGATTCATCGGGTGTATTTCTGCGGGGAGCATTCCCGATTTTTTGCAAAAAAACAATCAGTAGGGGTTAACAGTAACGTAGAGACAGGTTTCAAACTTGTCTTTTACCGCTTGAAAATGACAGAAACAACCCTGACAGGGTTAATTAAACAAGATGTTTGCTATACAATATCTGTCAACCAACAGGCATGTGCGAATATTTACAAAAAATCAGGAATGCACCCGGCAATAAGGCGCATTCCCGATTTTTTGTGACCGTATGTGTGATTGGAGCAAAACAACGCTGCCAGGGGTTAATACTACTGTACGTTTCATTAAAACATGGCAGAAGTCACAAAAAACCTGGAATGCACATTTGCCTGGATCGACCCCACAAGGGCATGAAAGCCGCAAGGGATGTGGCAAGCCTGTCCCCCGCTGGCGGGGGATTAAGGGGGTGGAATTGTCTGCGGAGGAAATCTGAGAGGTTTATAACATGAATAGTCATAAGTTTTTCTTTTCATAGTCCTACGCTCTGCGTGGAAATGCATGTTACAAAACAGGATAAAATTGTACATTTGACCAGTCTGCGGAGCGTGGGAAAGAGGGTCAAATTTGTTTTCATAATAAAGGGGTAGTTGAATCGATGGAGAAATCCAGTCCACCCCCTGCACCCCATAAGCGCTAACTTGTTTTATTGACAAATTTTATTCATCATGGTATTTTTATGTTAATTATCCCGCTAATCACTCTATAGGAGGATAAAGCCATGATGAGAGAAGATTGGGATCTTCTAAGAACTTTCTTCCCAAACGATTGGAAAAGTTTAGCCGTTGATACAAATGCTTTAAAAGGCTTGCGCAAGGATAAATCTGAAGAAAAGCTTCTTCGAACATTATTAATTCATTTAGGATGTGGCTATTCATTGCGTGAAACAGTAGTTCGAGCCAAGCGTGCTAACTTAGCAGATTTATCCGATGTTGCCTTATTAAAGCGATTAAAAAAGAGCAAAGAATGGCTATATAAATTATGTTTATCTTTATTCCGTGAGCGTGGCCTCCAAATTAATAAACGGAATAATTTTCATCTTCGCTTATTTGATGCAACAACAGTAAAGGAACCTGGGAAAACAGGAAGTCTTTGGCGCATTCATTATAGTATTGAGGTTCCTTCATTATCTTGCGATTTCTTTAAACTTACGGGAACTGAAGGAGAAGGCACAGGAGAATCTTTTCGGCAGTTTCCGATGAAAAAAGATGATTATATTATAGCTGACAGAGGTTACTGTACTGGCCAAGGAATTCATCATGCAACAAGGAAAGGCGCTTATCTTAGCGTTAGAGTTAATTCGCAATCTCTACGGATATTCGGCGAAGAAAAGAAACCCTTTCCTTTATTGAAAGAAATCCAATATTTAAAAAGACCCCTTGCTATAAAATCATGGAACGTTTTTATTCCAAACGTTGATAATACTGAATATGTCAAAGGTCGTCTTTGTATAATACGCAAAACAGAAGAAGCCATTAAAATAGCTCATAAAAAACTTAAAAGACATGCAAGCAAAAAGGGCATTGAACTAAAACCGGAGACCCTTATTTATGCCAAGTACGTAATAGTATTCACAACGTTTCCTGAAAATCAATTTACCGCTTTTGATATCTTAGAATGGTATCGAGTTCGATGGCAAATTGAACTGGTCTTTAAAAGATTTAAACAAATAGCACAATTTGGACACTTACCTAAATACGATGATGATAGCTCAAAAGCTTGGCTTTATGGCAAACTATTCGTTGCTCTTTTGACAGAAAAACTAATAGATTTTGCTACGTCTTTTTCCCCCTGGGGATACTTCATTGTCAAGCAAGAAGACTAAAAGCAAATGGCGTGAATTTGCTTTTATGCTTAATCAAGTAAAACGGGCTATAGAACCAGCGTTATCATTACAGGAAGTTCTTAAGTGCTGGAATGACATTGCTTGTTCTTTAGCAGAAAATACAAGAATCCGAAAAACACAGATATCAAAATACTTCGAGCATACCTAAAACAAGTTAGCGCTTATGCCCCTGCACCCCCGCCAGCGGGGGACATAGATTGTTCGGCGCGGTATTGTACGAAGTCTTCTTATAGCTTAACAATCACTTTGCCCACAGTTCGACCGGATTCAATTTGTACATGGGCATCCGCCATATTCTCAAACGGGAAGATTTTTGAAACGTGAGGTTTCAGTTCGTCGTTTTCGAGCATAGCTTTCAGGGTATTCATGTCTTCACCGCTCGACTGGACAAGGATGAACTCCAGTTTGATCTTGCGTTGGTCCGCCTCTAACTGAATATCTTCCGGGAATTGATGGGTGGGCAAGGAGACGATTTTGCCACCGCCTTTGACGACTTTAAGAGAGTTCTCAAGGACCTCACCACCAATGCCGTCAAGGACGAAGTCTATATTCGACAGGACCTCTTCGAACTTCTGCTCACGGTAGTCAATGTGCTCATCTGCGCCGAGTGACATGATGAAATCGCGGTTCCTGGCAGAGGAGGTGGCAATCACATATGCGTCGAGTCCCTTGGCCATCTGAATTGCGAAATGTCCAACACCACCAGAACCGGCGTGGATTAGAATGCGGTCACCCTTTTTGACACGAGGCCGTAACACCTGCAGTGCGGTCAGTGCGGCCAGTGTGGTTGCCGCAGCTTCTTCGAATGTTACCTTTTCCGGCATAACAGCGATGTGGTAGGCCGGTGATGCAACGTACTCGGCATAGGCTTTGCCCTGGCCTGGAAAATTAACCATGCCGAACACCTTGTCGCCAACCTCAAATCCGCTGACCTCTTCGCCGACCGCAACAACGATTCCGGCAATATCCCAGCCAAGGATGACCGGACGATCTTCCGTACCCATAATCGTAGTTATGGTTTCATCCATCCGTCTCACTTTTACATCTACCGGGTTAATGCTGATTGCTTTCGTTTCAACCAACACTTCGTCTGCCTTGATCTCAGGCTTCTCGACTTCTCTCAGAACCAGATTTTCAACGGCCCCTGCTTCATTCAGTACATATGCTTTCATAATGTGCTCCTTCCCGTTTTCATAAGTGGAGGCAGGTGTATTCCTGATTTTTGCAAATATTCGCACCTACCTGTTGGCGAACAGGTATTGTATCGCAAACATCTTGCTTGATTAACCCTGACAGGGTTTGGCACTGTCAGGGTTGTTTCTGTCATTTTCAAGCGGTAAAAGACAGGTTTGAAACCTGTCTCTACGTTACTGTTAACCCCTACTTATTGTTTTTTTGCAAAAATCGAAATGCACCCGTAGAGGCAGGACTATTCCTGCGTTCATTTATTCTGGCCCCCAACAATAATTAGACTGATCAGTATAAAGACCCCGCTTTTGGTTCATCAATTGGACTTCGCACTCCTTTTGAACAGTAATTCAGCACATGCGTGTAAATCATAGTAGTTTTAACATCCTTGTGTCCCAGCAATTCTTGAATAGTACTAATGTCATAACCTGATTCCAAAAGATGGATGGCGAATGAATGGCGAAAGGTGTGGCGCCAATAATTTCACTTAAGCTGAGAATCTCTGGTTCATTTATTGTGGGTCTTTGCAGTATATCATCTCATATTAATATTCGAATCCTCTGTGGTATTCATCATGAGTGTTTCTAATTCCAGTATGATATCGGGCAGAGACCCATCTGGAAGAATATCTTTTGAAAAATCGTTATCTATTGAAATAAGTTCATAACGGCTTTTGGAATATTTATTTGACGCAGGTTCAAGCTCCATTTTTGCCCGTAATTTACAGCTTAAGTTTCCACTCACTTTCATTTTAACCGAGCCGCTTCCGGAGGAGGTGTTCATTCATTTTAATTTTGCACGTTAGTTTCACAGTAGACCCACCCCCACTAATACGGTAGCTTGTTTTTATAATGTTACCCTGTACGCGTACCTTCCAAGATGACAGTATAGATGCCGTCGAATGACTTTCAATTCTTCTTCCACTGCGACCAATCCGCAATGTAGTGGGTAATCGAACTGCCTGATTGTTCAAATTTATTGATGGTGTCACCGGAAACAACTTCCCCCGCCATAATATTCCTGGCACGTATTTTCTCTTATAAGTATCCCAAGAATAGTATTCACCGCTATAGTCTGCTGCCAGCAATGTTTCAGAGATATAAAATACCTAAAGTACTACCTGTAGAACAACTTTTACCTGTTTCATTTTTTAGATCCTTCATTTCAGTATGCGCGTTTTAAAATACCCTATTCGTGTTTTCTACTCACGTTTTCGCAATATTTTGTAATACTATAGTTTTTTGAAAAATTCCAACAATAGCGATGTTTGCCGCAATAGTGTGGAGGCGAAGCATTTGCTATAAATTGTTATAAATAATTTCATACCCAAACGGGCAAATGCTTCGCCCCTACTTTTTTAAAAAACTAAAGTGTTACCAATATTTACGCATGGATACCATGATCAACTCTATCTGGTGGATTTGATTTGATACCAGATTAAATACAAACAATTTTATGAATTCTATCTGTCCAGTCTCCACGTTCCTCCAGGGAGTAAAACAGGGTTTCATTTCACCCACAATGGTAATGTCTTCTATTGAATTCTTACCTATCCCACTGTAATTAGTTAGCTTAGGTACTTTTTGACAAAAAAGGCACTTCAGGAGTTCTGATGTTTTGATCTATAGGGAAACCTATATTTCCAAATACACCACCAATGCTTTTTATTTATTACCCAGGCAAGTTGTCAGGCCGTTTGCTTTCTGGTAATTTCCGCCACGTGAGCTCCCTGGAAACGGGCGATTTTTTTTTCATTCTCCGACGGCTGACGACTACCATCTATATCAGCAAGAGTACTCGCTCCATAGGGTGACCCGCCGGTGATTTCGCTCATGTTCATTATTTCCTGACATGAATAGGGCACTCCCACGATGATCATACCGTGGTGTAACAATGTGGTGTGGAATGAGGTAATTGTGGTCTCCTGTCCGCCGTGTTGTGTGGCAGTGGATATGAACACGCTGCCCACCTTGCCAATCAAACTGCCGCTTAGCCACAACTGGCCGGTCCGATCCAGGAAATTGCGCATCTGTGCACACATATTGCCGAAGCGTGTCGGCGTGCCGAATATGATTGCATCGTAGTTCGGCAACTCTTCCACTTCCGCAATCGGCGCCGCCTGATCGAGCTTTGCGCCAGCCTTTCGTGCCACCTCTTCCGGCACAAGATCGGGCACGCGTTTTATGATGACCTCTGTGTCTTCGACGGAGCGCACGCCTTCAGCCACCGCTTTCGCCATAGTTTCGACATGGCCATACATGCTATAGTAATGATCTCAGGCTTCTCGACTTCTCTCAGAACCAGATTTTCAACGGCCCCTGCTTCATTCAGTACATATGCTTTCATAATGTGCTCCTTCCCGTTTTCATAAGTGGAGGCAGGTGTATTCCTGATTTTTTGCAAATATTCGCACCTACCTGTTGGCGAACAGGTATTGTATCGCAAACATCTTGCTTGATTAACCCTGACAGGGTTTGGAACCCTGTCAGGGTTGTTTCTGTCATTTTCAAGCGGTAAAAGACAGGTTTGAAACCTGTCTCTACGTTACTGTTAACCCCTACTTATTGTTTTTTTGCAAAAAATCGGGAATGCACCCGTAGAGGCAGGACTATTCCTGCTGTTTATTTTCTGGCGCCCAACAATAATTAGACTGATCAGTATAAAGACCCCGCTTTTGGTTCATCAATTGGACTTCGCACTCCTTTTGAACAGTAATTCAGCACATGCGTGTAAATCATAGTAGTTTTAACATCCTTGTGTCCCAGCAATTCTTGAATAGTACTAATGTCATAACCTGATTCCAAAAGATGGATGGCGAATGAATGGCGAAAGGTGTGGCGCCAATAATTTCACTTAAGCTGAGAATCTCTGGTTCATTTATTGTGGGTCTTTGCAGTATATCATCTCATATTAATATTCGAATCCTCTGTGGTATTCATCATGAGTGTTTCTAATTCCAGTATGATATCGGGCAGAGACCCATCTGGAAGAATATCTTTTGAAAAATCGTTATCTATTGAAATAAGTTCATAACGGCTTTTGGAATATTTATTTGACGCAGGTTCAAGCTCCATTTTTGCCCGCAATTTACAGCTTAAGTTTCCACTAACTTTCATTTTAACCGAGCCGCTTCCGGAGGAGGTTCCGTTCATTTTAAATTTGCACGTTAGTTTCACAGTAGACCCACCCCCACTAATACGGTAGCTTGTTTTTATAATGTTACCCTGTACGGTACCTTCCAAGATGACAGTATAGATGCCGTCGAATGACTTTCAATTCTTCTTCCACTGCGACCAATCCGCAATGTAGTGGGTAATCGAACTGCCTGATTGTTCAAATTTATTGATGGTGTCACCGGAAACAACTTCCCCGCCATAATATTCCTGGCACGTATTTTTCTTTATAGTATCCCAAGAATAGTATTCACCGCTATAGTCTGCTGCCAGCAATGTTTCAGAGATATAAAATACTAAAGATACTACCTGTAGAACAACTTTTACCTGTTTCATTTTTTAGATCCTTCATTTCAGTATGCGCGTTTTAAAATACCCTATTCGTGTTTTCTACTCACGTTTTCGCAATATTTTGTAATACTATAGTTTTTTGAAAAATTCCAACAATAGCGATGTTTGCCGCAATAGTGTGGAGGCGAAGCATTTGCTATAAATTGTTATAAATAATTTCATACTCAAACGGGCAAATGCTTCGCTCCTACTTTTTCAAAAAACTAAAGTGTTACCAATATTTACGCATGGATACCGTTTCTTTTTTATAATTTTTAAATAATTTCATACCCAAACAATCTTCCCCCTCTTTTAACTAAATTTCCAATATTTACATATACCATATCAAACTCCTATCTTAATTTGATTTGATACCAGATTAAATACAAACAAATTTTGATCAGATTTTCCCTTCCATCTCCACGTTCCTGAGGGAAAACATCTTCCATTTCCCCCACATTATGTCTTCTTTATTCTTACCTATCCCACTTATTAGTTATTGTTTTTGAAAATTTTCTATGTTTTGATCTATGGGGAAACCGATATTTCCAAATACACCACCAATGCTTTTTATTTATTACCCAGGCAAGTTGTCAGGCCGTTTGCTTTCTGGTAATTTCCGCCACGTGAGCTCCCTGGAAACGGGCGATTTTTTTTTCATTCTCCGACGGCTGACGACTACCATCTATATCAGCAAGAGTACTCGCTCCATAGGGTGACCCGCCGGTGATTTCGCTCATGTTCATTATTTCCTGACATGAATAGGGCACTCCCACGATGATCATACCGTGGTGTAACAGGGGGGGGGGGGGGTTATTTTGTTTTTTGTTGGGGGGTGGGGGGGGGGGGGAGGGGGAACCCCCCCCCCACCAACCAACCCACCCCCCCCCCAACCCAACCCAACCGAGCAAAGAAAGAGAGTGTGTATGCGCACAGAAAAAGGAGGGGGGGGGGGGGGGGGGGAAGGGTTTGATTTGGTGGGGGATCCCCTCCCCCCCCCCCCCCCCCCCCGCGGGCGGGGGGGGGCGGGGCCGCGCCTTCCCACCCCCCCCCCCCCCACAAGGGGGGGCGCGTGTTTGGGATTCCCCTGTGTTTTTGAGGGGGGCCCCCCCCCCCACCCCCCCCTTCCCCCATAGTTTCGACATGGCCATACATGCTATAATAAAGAACTAAAATTCTTGTCATGTTGTACCTCCTTCTTTTGTGTGATTGTGCAGCAAACCTGGCGTTCACGCTAAAATCGCGAGGTCAAGGTTAAAATAAGGTTGGGTTTTTAAAAGGTAAAAACTCAACGGCGTTCTTTTTTACCCACCCATCAATCCCCTCCCAAGAGGGGACTTATCAAATTTCCCCTCTTGGGAAAGGTTGGAGTGGGTTCGTTCATTTCTTAACTAAAAAAAGGAAAACAAAAATGCCTTTTTTAAAAAACGTGACACTTTAATTTTTTGAAAAATTAAAACAATAGCGATGTTAGCCGTATAGTGTAGAGGCGAAGCATTTGCTATAAATTGTTACAAATAGGTTCATACTCAAACGGGCAAATACTTCGCCCCTACTTTTTCAAAAAACTAAAGTGTTACAAAAAAACTTATTTTTAAGGATATATTTAAAATTTACCTTTGTAAATACCCTATTTTGGGTGTATATAAAATACATGCCTGCTTTTGGATTAAATGGATAACGTGTGCTTGCGTTTCTGCAAAATTAGGTAGGGCTGTTAAAAGGCAAAAAACCAACGGCATTCTTTTTACCCACCCCTCAATCCCCTCCCAAGAGGGGACTTATCAAATTCCTCTATATGGAGAAGGGTAAGGGGTTGGGTTGTTTATTGCTTAAATAAAAATATTGAAAATTTCTAAACATTTAATGTAGTGACAAAGCACTCCTTGCCACTACAAATCATATCCCCTATAGGCAGATTTTTTCCAAAATAAAATGTTACAAATTTATTCATTGGAAATATAGAATACTTGAACCATCACAGCCCGCGATTAAACATGCACCTCAAAAGCTGAAAACTCGGGCAAGAGCTGCTCGACATTCATATAAAATATTTATTTCGGGGTTTCCTCGTAAAAATGAATTTATGTGATATAATACTATCGGAACGGGGAGAGAGTTATTGAGGTTCAACGTTCCTCAAGGCATAGTCGAGAAGGAAAACATGTGCCTAAGAAAGTGTGATTTAAAAGCTGTTTGTTATAAGTTTTTAAACGACCGCTCCCTGTTCCATTTAAATGATCTTTGAAGTAGCCAGTAACATCAAAAGAAGACCCGTGCAGCAAAAATTAACAAGTACAATAAAGTGCGTTGTAGTCTTTGAGATGTTACTGTTAGTAGTATAGATATCTCCGAAACCTTCTGTGAAAAGAAAGGGGGGATGCTGCGAAGTGTTGAAGTTAGTTCAATAGCCTGATATGCGATGGATAAGTACTGCATATCAGGCTATTTTTTTGTAGCTATTTTAACGTTTAGTACCTTGGCAGTAATTTCTTTGCACACTTCCATTCGTCAGTGCGTGCTTTTTGGCAAAATATTTAATGGTGAAGTCCTAAATGCTAAATTTCAATCCTCCTCCCCTCTACCAGCGTCAGCGGGGGAACATTCTCCCCCTTTGAAGGGGACAAGGGGAGAGAATGTTAGAATTTGTTTCGTATTTCGTGCTATGCCAGTTTAGGAATTTTCAATATTTTTGCAGAGACGCATTGCTTGCGTCTATACATTAACATCAACAACACTCGTCATGTCGCACTTGCGACACCCAGAAACAATGAAAATGGTTTTATAACCATATCGTGTTGTAGTATATGTATTTAAGCTATTTTTTGTAGCCTTACTTCCGAGTCGGAAACATCTGGCATTTCTGTTTCTGTACTGGTTCAAATGTATAGGGCCATCCAAAAGGTATCAGCTTGTCATTGCAAGGGCATCAGCTTGTCATTGCGAGGGTCTTTTCCGAAGCAATCACAGTATACTACGAGATATTTCGTGACGTAAGAAACGTCATATCGCGGGAGAAGCAAATTAAGGGTGGCTCAAGGGCTAAAAAAATAGAATTAATTAATGTAATGAATGCAGGATGGAAGGAGCTCTATGACGGTTTATGAGGTTGCTTCGGAAAAGACCCTCGCAATTACAAGCGGAGAGACCCTCGCAATTACAAAGCGGAGACCCTCGCAATTACAAGCGGAGACCCTCGCAATTACAAGCGGAGACCCTCGCAATTACAAGCTGAGAGACCCTCGCAATTACAAGCTGAGAGACCCTTGCAATGACAAAGCGTATACCCTTGCAACGACAAGCGGATGCCCTTGTAATGACAAGCATGTGATTTTGGTATGATGGATAGAGCATCGGATTTATAATCCGCTTCCACTTATAATGACAAAATAAGTCATCAGTCATCATGTTGCATTTGCAACACCCAGAAACGATGAAAATGGTTTTATAGCCATATTATATTGCAGTACCAGTGCTTGAGCTATTTTTTGTAGTCTTATTTTTGAGCCGGTCATCATGCCGCTGCAACCGTAATTCTTTTCACGTTACATTACAATCCCACCTTTATGCGGTATGAAACCTTCACTTCTTTGCCTTTGGGCGCTTCAATATCAAAGCGTATGGTAAATGCGTCTGTTTTCTTATACGGATGACTATTGCTTATAATACTCCAGTTTCCTGGCAACGTCTCAACAATACCAACTACTATATCTTCTTCTTTATGATTTCTTATCGAAATTTCCCACTCTGTTTCGTGGATTTTTGTGGTGATCTGTTTATAATCTATCTGTATTCGTTCAACGGTTACGTCAAATGCTTTTCCAATGTTTGCCTTTATTTCTTCATGTACCGGTGTATGATTTATTTGGTCTTCGCCGATAAACTGAATGGCGCCGTCTTTGTCTTGTTTAAAGAATCTAATAACGCCGCCGGGGATAGGCATACCTAGATTACTTTCCTTCGTATTTTTAAAGTTTAAAAGGACATTTACGTCTTGTTTTTGTTTTTCATCCCTAAAAGGTCTTGTATATGAATACATGTTTCCGTGTACAAGGAATTCCTTCCGAATCGTTACATTCGATGCATCAAATAAACGAATTTGCTTTGTTTGATTATTTCCGATGGTAGTACTTCGTTGTAAACTATAGGTGTGATATTCGAAAAACCCCTTTTCTTCGAATTGCTGGGATACCGCCATCTGCATCTCTGCCATTGCAAAGGCGCGTTTTCTTTGAACATCCGGTAAACGATGAACATCTCCCGCCACAAGTGAAAACCTGGCATTCTTATACAGTACACCACTCTGATTGTTTATTGTTGCCCATCCGGATAATTGCGCGGCTGTCTCCTCTTCGTTGATGGTCATAAGGTAATCCGCATGCCAATTCATATTATTCGTCAGATAAGAAATCTCCAGTGTGTGGGGTTTTTCCGATGTGTTTTTATAAAGCCAAGTGAGTGTAGGTACAGTAAACAGTTTGTCCGGCAACTCCGGCAGGATTTTTATCCCCGGATGCTCTAAGTATAGTTCATTGTCTATTTCGAAAATCTGGCCATCGGTATTATTCAGCAGCGTAGCAGCGATTGTATCCTTTCTGTCATGGTATTTATTCCATATCTGAAGTTTAATTGTTTTCCCCACATATTTATCAAGCAGTTTATTTGTATTTATAAGATCATATTCAAACGATTGTTCCAGTAAAGAAAATTTGTCAGGTTCAGTCAAAGAAGCAACAGAGACTGTTTGAGGAATGATCTGTGACGCAATATCACTCACATATAACTCACCTTCACCCACAGGAAGGGAGATATTTCTCGTGTCTCTTATGAAACCCGTGTTGTTATTATAGACGACAACCTCTACCGAAACCTGATCATTGAGGGCGCTGTTTGTCGCCTGGTTGCCTGCGTATGATGCTGTTTGTGTAATAAACATTGTTATAAAAGACAAAATAATCATATTGATCTTCATACAAAATCACCTGCTAAAAAAGGGTTAATGGGGTAATGATAAACAATAGTGTAATAATCTGGTTTTCTGAAAAATCGTAACACTTTAGCTTTTCGCTGTCTCTTTAGTTACTACAGGGATACTTCCACTTCATTTTAGTCGTGAGTTGTTCATATGTCGTTGTCAAGGTTATTTACTGGCGCCCTTTTCCCAAGCCATACTTTTCATAATAAGTAATTTTATCCAGACTGAATCTTGGCCGTTGAGGGGGTGTCTCATCAGGATAACCGATGGGAAGTAATGCAATAATTTCAATGGTTTGTGGTATTTCTAAAATCTCTTTCACCTTGTTATCTTCAAACCATCTCACCCAGCAAGTACCCAACCCCAACTCAACCGCCTGCAGAACCATGTGCTCAATTGCGATATCGGTATTTCCCGTTGCGGCTATTAACAGGTGCCACTTTATATCTTGATCCAACCCCCCTTTTTTTAACGACGGAACAAATACTTCCCGCGATTTTGCAGGTAAAGCGCCTGCTTCAATCAGCTCATCTATCCTCTGGGGAAATTCTCCAAAAGCCTTTTTATCAGCGCAACACGCTATAATAAGCGGCGCCTGGCCAACATGACGCTGGTTGTATGCAGCAGTCTGCAATTTTTTAATTGCCTCACTATCTCTAACAATGATAAACCTCCACGGTTGCGTATTTGAACCGGAAGGCGCAAGCCTGGCGCTTTCCAATAATTGTAGTATCAATTCATCCGGGACCGGATCCGGTTTGAACTTTCTTATACTGCGGCGTTTTTGAATAGCTTCTCTTACCTCCATGCTAAAATCCCCGATTTGTTATTTCTTTCAAGATAGTGTAAACTGTGCAATAATTTCCACACTATACGGTGTTATCAGTATCTCTGTCAACTGCTTACTCCGTGGTGATTTTATTTTTTTGTAACACTTTAGTTCTATGAAAAAAACCGCTCGTTTCCAAGCTCCGGCTTGGGAACGGGATTGTTTGAGAAGCTCCAGCTTCGAATGGAAAAGAGAATGGGCCTATGTCAGCTTGTACTTTTCACTATGTTATCAAGATATTTGGCGTCCTATTTTGAGCTGAATAATTCTTGCTAAATGGAAGCGAGAGCTTCCATTACCATTGCACGAGTATTTTTGTTTTTTCAAAAAAACTAAAGTGTTACATTTTTTTTGTACTTTTTTTAAGGCATCATATTATGTCAAAAATTGTTATTAATGATTCTACTCTTGAACTTACCATAGGCGATATTACACTGCAGGATACTGATGCAATTGTAAATGCGGCAAATACTACGCTTTTAGGCGGTGGCGGGGTCGATGGCGCAATACATAGGGTGGGCGGACCCAAAATACTGGAAGAATGCAAAAAAATCGGAGGGTGTCCAACCGGAGAGGCAAGGGTGACTGCAGGTGGACATTTAAAAGCGCGATATGTTATTCATACAGTAGGTCCCGTTTACCGGGGAGGGGAAAAAAATGAACAGGTGCTGCTTGAAAACGCATATCGAAATAGTCTGAAAGCCGCCTCTGATCATGCTGTCAGAAGCATTTCATTCCCTTCAATAAGTACCGGCGCATACGGATATCCCATTGATAAAGCCTCGAAAATCGCATTGAAAACGGTAATCGGGTATTTAAAAAATCATTCAGGCATTCGCCTGGTGCGATTTGTGCTTTTTAACAATGATGCATACAAAGCATGAAAATGAAAGAATGCAATGAACGAATGTATCTCAGAGCAGAATATTTAATGGCGAAATTGGTCTACTATCACATTCGTACAGTTTTTTGAAAATCAGGGGCGAGCATTTGCCCGTTTGAGCAAAATGCATTTAGGACAAATTAGTGAAATTGGTCCCCACATTCGATTATTGGAATTTTTCAAAAACTAAAGTATTCAGCTTAACGGTTTTCGTATTTCGTGCTTTTTTGGTTCCGGCTATGCCAACTTAGGAGTTTTGAAATTGTTGCCTGTTTTTTAATTTCATTTTCCGGAAAAACGTCCTTCGCTCTTTTCTATTTTGTGGAGGCATATCCTCAATAGGCGGATTTGAATTTCTTAATGGTTCATCGCACTGCATACACACAGTAAAGGATATTCCATCGTTCAGCATTTTGCTTTTCCGGACAGCGATTTCGCATATCTCGCTGTCAACGAGATTCCCCAGCAAAGCAGTGCCGGTAAGATCATGGCAGCATGCAAGTACATTTCCTTCCCACGTAATAAACGTATGATACCTGAAAAGCCCGCAATTCCCCGTTTTGGCCCCATAGTCACGCCGTTCATATACGCCTGGCGCCCTTACATTACCGCCACGGCCATGGCAGGCAACCATGTATGAAGGAATACCCATGTCCCTCCAGAAGCGCTCATACGCTTCATGCTCATCCTGATTCATTTCTGTGAGTATCCCTGTGATTCGGAGTCCGACATTTCCGGCAGATAGATTTATCAACTCCATAGCCCGCGCTATCGCCTGATCATAAGGCGTTCCCGGGCACAATCTTTCAAAAATATCTTTTCTCAAGCTGGGGAAAGAGAGTGTGATAACATTTGGCCTTGCCTGAACAAGCGCAGGAGAAATAGTGTCCCCTAATGATGCCGGATTAACAACAATGCCAACATCGCCCCCACTACCGCGTAGTTCCCGTATCCATTCAAATACCATCGGATGCGATAATGGGTCTCCCATACCGGAAAACGTTATGAACAAATTACAGCAAATGCTTCGCCCCCACATTGCGATTGTTGGAATTTTTCAAAAAACTAAAGTATTACAGCTTATGACGGTTTTCGTATTTCGTGCTTTTTTGGTTCCGGCTATGCCAACTTAGGAATTTTGAAATTGTTGCCTTTTTTTTAATTTCATTTTCCGGAAAAACGTCCTTCGCTCTTTTCTGTTTTGTGGAGGCATATCCTCAATAGGCGGGTTTAAATTTCTTAATGGTTCATCGCACTGCATACACACAGTAAAGGATATTCCATTGTTCAACATTTTTCTTTTGCGGGCAGCGATTTCGCATATTTCGCTGTCAACGAGATTCCCCAACAAAGCGGCGCCGGTAAGATCATGGCAGCATGCAAGTACATTTCCTTCCCACGTAATAAACGTATGATACCTGAAAAGCCCGCAATTCCCCGTTTTAGTCCCATAGTCACGCCGTTCATATACGCCTGGCGCCCTTACATTACCGCCACGACCATGGCAGGCAACCATGGATGAAGGAATACCCACACCCCTCCAGAAGCGCTCATACGCTTCATGCTCATCCTGATTCATTTCTGTGCGTATCCCTGTAATTCGGAGTCCGACATTTCCCGCAGATAGATTTATCAACTCCATAGCCCGCGCTATCGCCTGATCATAAGGCGTCCCCGGGCACAATATTCCAAAAACATCTTTTCTCAAGCTGGGAAAAGAGAGTGTGATGACATTTGGCCTTGCCTGAACAAGCGCAGGAGAAATAGTGTCCCCTAATGATGCCGGATTAACAACAATGCCAACATCGCCTCCACTACCGCGTAGTTCCCGTATCCATTCAAATACCATCGGATGCGATAATGGGTCTCCCATACCGGAAAACGTTATGAGGCTTCCTTCCCTGACGAGTTTTTCACTTATCGCTTTAAATGTTTCTTCACTCATTATGCCTGTTTGCCGTGTTATTGAGTCGCGCGGACAGAGAAGGCATTCAGCGCGACAGATATTCGCAATTTCCATGTCAACAGACACGAAGGCCCACTCAGATGGCATTGTGTTTCTCCTTTCTCACCGCTTCAAGCCATGCCGTGCCAAAACGGGCGTCAGGTTCCAGATAATGCCCTTCACTCCACTCATTCCATGACGCTATAAAACAAAGCGGAGTCGTGTTGTTTCTCATTGTATAATGTATTGCTTTCCTGAGAAATCCTGAAAACAGTTCCGGATGTTCATTCACCACAATTGGCCACCATGGATAGCGGAAGGGTTTTTGGTTTCCATGTAATTCTCCGCGTGGCGAAGCATCCCAGCCGGGAGACACGGAAGGATAATAGGCAAGGTTTGATCCTTCGGCAAAATAGTTCCATTCACCGCTTCGGATACCAGTCAGTTCGCCATAATCCTGCAGATACCCACCTTTCCACTCAGGCAGCCACACGTAATGGCTTAAACTGTCAAAGCCTGCTCTTTTAAATTCCATGATCATTGTCACCGGCGGATTGATCGCCATGATATGTAGTCCCCGGTACCCTTTTCTCACAAGATACTCTTTCGCCCGTTTTATCGCTTTGCAGGCAAGGTCAACTCCCAGTTGCCGTAAAAAAAAGGCACTGTCGAAAATGGAAAACAACGGCATGTTATCAATGAGAAAATAGTTCGTCCTTGAAAAATATCTTTCTTCAAGATATTGAATCAATTCCATAAAATCATCGGGGTCGGTATATACCAATCTGCCTGGATCTATTTCCGGTCCATGATCATGCCTGACAGGCAAAACACCACGTGGCATTCGATTCGCCCACATAAGTGAGAACGGGAAATCGCCGCCCCCGCCTTTGCCGAGAAAACCGTTATCAAGCGCCGCGCCCAATACCCGTTTTCCTCTTGACCAGAAAAATCCGTGAACAAAAAAATCGATCCCGTATTCACGGGCAAGACAGACCTGTTTTTGTGAGGTGGAAGGGAGTGAATCATCGTATGGCCCATACAACGGGATACGAGGTTGATTGTGTTCTGCAAAACGGGAAGGCGCATTCAGTACAAGATCCCACTCGCACCAGCCATGAGGGAAATTACGGTCACGTTCAGGGCACGCATGCCAGCCGGGATACACATATGCACCAATAGCAAGCCGGTTGATTAAATTACTCAAGTTACTGCCGCCCCTCTTTGCCCTTCTTCGAGGAAAACTCTTTTCCCAGGTGGGTATTACGACATGCGCTGTGCCATAAAAGATGCTATTTCTTTGAATATTGTTTTATCGTCAACGGGTATCTCATTAATTGTTTTGTATGCTTGTTGCACCAGATTTTCCGCATAATCCTGGGCATATTTCATCGCATCATATCTTCTATACACATCAAGCACCCATTCTATATCATCAGCAGTTGTTTCTTCCCGTGGTTTTAACATAATTTCGCGCAGTTTTTTCTTTTGTTCCCCGGAAGCAATTTGCAAAACATATGAATAGAGGAAACTGGCTTTCCCCTCTTTTATATCAGAACCGATAACCCCCCCACGTCCCTTTCCATGCGTCAGGTCAATAAGATCGTCCCGTATCTGGAATGCAGGCCCCATGTTTTTGCCAAGCATCCATATCTTTTCGACCACTTCGTTTGAGGCGCCGGCAACAATAGCGCCGCCCACCATTCCGCAAGCAAGATAATAACCCGTCTTAAGTTCCACCATTTTCATATATGCAGCCACAGTAAAACTTTCTGCGGCGCGTGCGTTAATATCAAGGGCCTGGCCTTCCACCGTTTTCCCATAGGTCAACGTCAATGCCTCTAATAATTTTAAGCGTTTTTCCGGAGCAACGGGACTTGCAAGCGTGCTTTTATAGGCGCATGCAAGAAGATAATCGCCGGCGTTTATTGCATTTGCCGTTCCATATTTTACCCATACGGTGGGTTGGTCCCGCCTTACGGTATCGCCATCCTCAATATCATCATGCATAAGAAACATGTTATGCAACACTTCTATCGCAAGGGCAAAGCTTAATGCATTCTCAGGGTTGCCGCCCAATGCTTCACACGTGATAAGACATATTGCCGGGCGTACCCGTTTGCCTTTTGTGTTCATGTGATACCATATCGGCTCGCTGAGATAGTTTTCTTCGTCTACGGGAATCAGTTCCCTGAGCATATCATCAATCTTTGCGCCATACGTTCTTATAGAATCTTCTATGCCCATTTTCTCCTCATTCTCTTTCAGAACTTCGTATATTTAAATCAGGCTGCCTTAGTTGGCATAGCCAGAACCAAATAAGCATTAAATACGAAAATCGTCATAAGCTTATAATAGACCAATTTCACCATTAAATATCTTGCCAAAAAGCACGCACTGACGCATGGAAGTGTGCAAAATAATTACTGCTAAGGTACTAAACATTTAAATAATGACGGTGACTATTCCCTGCCCAGGAATTCACCGGTCCTTGTATCTACTTTTACCTTTTCGCCGGTATTTATAAAGAGCGGCACTTTTATGATGAGTCCTGTTTCCAGGGTAGCAGGTTTATAAACATTCACGACGGTATCTCCTTTCATTCCTGGATCTGTCTCAACTATTTCCAAAACAACGGAAGTAGGAAGCTCTACCGACAGTGCCTTATTTTCATAAAAAGCTATTCTTGCCTGTGTATTCAGTTTCATGTAAGGAATAGCATCTTCCACCGCTTCTTTCGGCAACATTATTTGTTCATAATTTTCCGTATCCATGAAGCAGTAGCTATCACCTTCCTTA
Source organism: Candidatus Kuenenia sp. (assembly GCF_027493735.1). Lineage (NCBI taxonomy): Bacteria > Pseudomonadati > Planctomycetota > Candidatus Brocadiia > Candidatus Brocadiales > Candidatus Brocadiaceae > Candidatus Kuenenia > Candidatus Kuenenia sp. The sequence continues at coordinate 105,238 of NZ_JAOSKF010000019.1, read as the reverse complement.
TACAAATACTCCATAGTGCGGTATTCGAGAAATATATCTTCAACCTTATCAGTTGACCGGAAGCGCTTCTGAACAATATTCCCCTGTTTTAAGTTCCTCAATTTTGCCTGTACCATACCACGCCAATTGCCCGGGGTTACGTGCTGAGATTCTACCACCACATACAGATCATTATCGAGTTTTATCACTCCACCCTTTTTCATTTCAGTAGCACTAATCAATTTCGTTACTCCTAAAAAACAACCGTTATAAAAATTCCGACATAACACTGTCAGCCACAAATAAGCCTTTTTCCGTCAGTTTCAGCCTTTTATCATCGTAATTCACCAATCCAAGGCATTGCAAATCTTTCATCTGTGTTCCAAATTGATCCTCGATTTTATAACCAAAACGGTCATAAAATTCAGTTCCGGAAATACCACGAAGCATACGCAAGGCCATCACAATAGTTTCAGATGCATATTTGCGCTGCGGCAAAGATTCACGAAACACCTTTACCTCTGTGTTGTCCTCTATTGCCTTTATGTATTGCAGCACATTCCTTTCGTTCATAGTTCTTTCACCATCAAGAAAGGAACATGCGCCGGCGCCAATGCCTATATACCGCTTATTATTCCAGTAATTTATGTTGTGGACACATTCGTAACCAAGCCTGGCAAAATTTGATATTTCATAATGACAATAGTTATTTTCATGCAAAAAACGTATAGCCGTTTTATACATTTTTAATTCAATCTCTTCATCTAATTTACTAATAGCGCCATTTACTGCCTTTTTTGCTAACGGAGTCTCTCCCTCATAGGTAAGGGCATACGTTGATATATGCTCCGGTTGCAATTCCACAGCCATTCGTAAATCCCGTATCCATTCATCCAACGTCTGCCCCGGATATCCAAAGATTAAGTCAATATTGACATTTTTAAACCCCTCGGAGATAATCAACTCTATGCTTTGAACTGCAACTGCACTTGTGTGTATTCTGCCAAGAAAGTTTAAATACCTGTCCTGAAATGATTGCACCCCCACGCTTATGCGATTGACGCCGCATTCCTTCAACAACCTTACTTTGCCTCTCGTCAGAGTGCCAGGATTTGCCTCCACCGTGTATTCCGGCGCATCGGCATTTTCAGGACATCTCCTGATACTATGAAGTAGGGTCTTTATCTGGTTTTCATTTAATATTGTGGGTGTTCCTCCGCCAACGTACACGGTATCGCAGGCATATCTCTCCGCAAAGGCATTTAACTCCTTTTCAAGGGCATTTATATAACGGTCGATTATATCTGCTTCTGATACAATAGAGTTAAAATCGCAATAATCACACTTTTTAGAACAAAAGGGGATGTGAAGGTAAAGGGGCAATAACGGCTTTCTTATTCTGTGCATTAGGAATGGTTGATTAAGGGAATTCGTGTGTTTTTCTTCAATAAAATATTTTTCCATCTCATTTTACCTTTATTTACAATGCATTCAAGGGAATTTCTTTCTCTCCGCACGCAACACAATGTATAGACACGGCGCCCCGTATCACTACGAATTTTTTAATCCGTGTAATCTGTGGGTCCCTTTTCTGCGTAAATTTGTATCCTACTGCAGAATTTAGTTATATTTGTGCAATTTTTCAGATACTATAGTATTGCCCTGTAAAAACCTCTTTTGTTGTAAGTTTTTCTTCGTGCCCTTTGTATTCTTCGTGGCTAAAGTAGAGACGCACGGCTGTGCATCTCTACATTTTGGTTGCAGCTTTGCTGCGCTGTATATTTTATATGTCTATGAGAGAGAACTGGATAAGGTTGCTCCCACATACATTCTCCCCCCTTTCAGACTATAGATTACCCTGTAAAACCTCTTTTTTTGTAAATTTTTCTTCGTGCCCTTTGTATTTTTCGTGGCTAAAGTAGAGACGCACGGCCGTGCGTCTCTAAATTTTGGTTGCAGCTTTGCTGCGCTGTATATTTTACATGACTATGAGAGAGAACTGGATAAAGGTTGGCTCCGCAACAATACATTACTTCGTAGCCGGCGACGGGGACCGGAATGTTGTACTTCTTCATGGAGGGGGTACGAATTCCGCCATGCTTTCGTGGAAATATGTTATTCCCCATTTATCACAAAAATATAAAGTATTTGCGCCTGACTGGCCATCATACGGGCAGAGCTCCGCCTTTACAGGCAATTATACCAGTGACCTGTTAATAGATTTCCTTAGCCGCCTGATGGATGCATGGCAACTACAAAAGGCAAGCCTCGTTGGCCTTTCAATGGGAGGTGCTGCAACGCTGGGATATACCCTTATTTTCCCTGAACGCGTAGGTAGTATTGTTTTGGCTGGCAGTTATGGATTACAACACAAGGCTCCTTATCATACGTTATCGTACTTATTATTACATATGCCGTTTTTTAGTAAAATTATCTGTGAATGCATTAGGGGAAGCCATTTTGTTATAAGAAGTTGTTTACAAAAAACATTCTGTGACCACCGGTTGATTTCCGATGAACTGGTGCATGAAATACATACGGTCGCACAACGTTCATGCACTGAAAAGGCTTTCTTTTCATGGCTAAGGAATGAGGTATTATGGAATGGCATGCAAACGTGTTACGCACAACGTTTTCATGAATTGCAGACAAGGACATTATTGCTTCACGGAGAATGTGATTCCCTTGTTCCTTTGTACTATGCACAACAGGCGGCCTCATTAATTAAAAACGCACGGCTGCATGTTATTAATAAATGCGGGCACTGGTTGACGAGAGAACGTCCGGAAGAATTCAATCGGGTGGTATCGGCTTTTTTGTAACACTTTAGTTTTTTGAAAAAACAAAAATGCTCGTTCCAAAGCTCCGGCTTGGGAACGCAATGGTATTGGAAGCTCTCGCTTCCACTCAGCAAGCATTATTCGGCTCAAAATAGGACGCCAAATATCTTGATAATATACTGAAAAGTATAAGCTGACATGTGCCCATTCTCTTTTTCATTCGAAGCTGGAGCTTCTCAAACAATCCCGTTCCCAAGCCGGAGCTTTGGAACGAGCGTTTTTTTTCAAAGAACTAAAGTGTTACGCTTTTTTAGATGAATCGTAACAGTTTGCTTAACAGATAGAGTGTATTCCCGATTTTTTGTGATTTCCGCCATGTTTCAATGAAACGTTGCAGTAGTGTTAACCCTGACAGGGTTTCAAACCCTGTCAGGGTTGTTTTGCCCCGACTCCATGAACGCTTACAAACAATCGGGAATGCACCCGTTTGCTTTTTTAAAAAAAAGGTATCTGGCTAAAAATTAATTCGGGGGTTACACTTTAGTTCTTTGAAAAATTCCAATAATCGCAGTGTAGGGTCGAGGCATTTGCCGTAAATTGTCATAAATGCGTTCAAACCCAAAGGAGGCAAATGCTTCGACCCTACAATTTGGGATAGTTCAGCAGCGGCAATTCATGGAATTTTTAAAACTAAACTGTTGCGCTGAATCTTATAATTAAACTACAAATAAACCATGAATGAATATAGATAAATACTTTGTATTTCTCTAAAACATACCATAGAATGATTAGTCTATTTGTCAGTTTTATTTCATTTTTGCGCTGTCAGTAGTTTTCAGGTTGCCATGTAATACAAGATTGCAGAAATTCAGATATTTATTTATAGGAATAAATAGGAGTTATGGATAATGGAAATAGATGTTGGCAAGGGATCAATACTTATTGCTAATCCGCAGGGCACCGATCCGAATTTTATGCAGACAGTAGTGCTAATATGCGAACATAGCAAAAGAGGGACATTGGGTTTAATATTAAACAAAACATTAGGGAAAAAAGGACAGGAAATATTTGTTTCTTCTGCCAATACCAAGACAAAGGATAAAGAAATATTTTTTGGAGGCCCTGTCGATACAAACAATATGTTCTATCTTCACGGCAACTTTAAAAATGAAACACATAATTGTGTGAAAATATGTGAAGGGGTTTATTTAGGTTCAAATCAAGGATGTTTCAATGCGTTTATGTCTCGTAAAAATGTATCGGATAATATTTTTCGTCTTTATCTTGGCTGTGCCTGCTGGTCGGGCGGACAGCTTGAATCTGAAATTGAGACGAAGTGCTGGACGGTGGGTACCGCAACTGAAAAAATGGTATTCTATCCTAGCCCGGATAATATATGGTGGAACATCTTACGTTCAATCAGCAGTATTGACCCTGAATTTCCCTATGATAATGCGGAACCAATACTGAACTAAAAAACATTAATATTGAAATTCCTAAACGTTCAATTAGGGCGGATTGGCACGGACAAACTTGTTTGACCGTGCCACCTTGCAACGAATTTTTATTTAAAATGTATAAATCCTTATTATTCATCTTTTGAAAACCTTATTTGTGTGACGATAAAATGAAAATTGCCATTGGATCCGACCATGCCGGTTTATGGTTAAAGAAATCATTTATAGCACATTTTGATAAACCGGAGTACCAGTTAATTGATGTAGGCACATACAGTACAGAACCGGTAGATTATCCTGATTATGCAGAAGCGGTTGGCAGAAAATTACTAGATGGGAGCGCCGATAGGGGTATTTTGATTTGCTGTAGTGGTGTTGGAGCTTCTGTTGCGGCAAACAAGATTCCTGGTATTCGTGCCGGGCTTTGCCACGATACCTATTCTGCTCACCAGGGCGTGGAACATGATGATATGAACATACTTGTGCTTGGCGCATGTATAGTAGGATTAAAACTAGCCATTGAACTCGTCCAGTCATTCTTAGGCGCCACATTTAACGGAGAAGAACGTCACAAGAGAAGAGTAGGGAAAATTGAATCTATTGAAAAACGTTACAAAGGCTAATTACTTAAATTGTATTGTTTATGCTTCTATGAAAGGGGGGACGGTGAATAATAACGTATTTAAACGTGCATGCCGCAATGTATTATTTATAATGATGTTGTTTTTATGCTGTGAAACAACCTATGCCAATGAAATTAGCCGCATTAATCTTGATGATTTGGAAAATATTATTTCTGACAATAAAGGGAAGGTGGTTCTGGTAAATATGTGGGCAACATGGTGTCCATACTGCAGAAAAGAATTGCCAGGATTTAGCAGTTTACAAAAAAAATACAATGGCAAGGTAGAAATTATTGGGATTGCTTTCGATGAAAACGGTGAGCAGGTAGTACCGCCATTTTTAAGAAAATGGAACGTAACGTATACAAATTATCTTGCGGGGGAGGATCTTACTTCAGGATTTAGCTTACTGGGATTTCCAACAACAATTATATACGATACAAACGGAAAAGAAGTTAACAAACACATCGGCTATGTATCAGAACAGGATTTTGAAAAAGAGATTAATGAAATATTGGAATAAATCTGATCTGCAGAGATTTTAAATATGAAATTGCTGGAGACGATGTAAAAGGGTTCTTCGCATATAATGGGATTGATATTGTTGGCGTTGTAAATGCCCAAGGGGCTGTTCCTTGTACAATTAGTTAACCAAAAATCGGGAATGCTCCTGTTGTTCAAACTATGTCCCCCGCTGGCGGGGGTGCAGGGGGTGGACTGTATTTCTCCATCGATTCAACTACCCCTTTTATTATGAAAATAAATTTGACCCTCTTTCCCACGCCCAGCAGACTGGTCAGATGGACAATTTTATCCTGTTTCGTGACATGCATTCCCGCAGAACGTAGGAATGAGAAGAAAAATTTATGGCTATTCATATTATAAACCTCCCGAATTTCCTTCGCAGACAATTCCACCCCCTTAATCCCCCGCCAGCGGGGGACAGGCTTGCAGCATTGTTTTGCCCCAATCACACAAACGGTTACAAAAAATCGGGAATGCTCCTGTTGTTTGGGAATGCATTTGTTCGAGAAACTCCGGTTTCTCGCATGTTTGCGGATAGATAGGGAATAAAATCACAGGGTTAAAACAGTTTGTAATTTGTCAAGTCAGACCCTCACTGGAAACAAAGTTTCCAGTGCAATTGCGTTCTGATCTCCGATAGTTTAATAAATTACGCTGAATAGTTACAAGATCATTGCATGTCTTTCTTGCCTGGGTATTGTTGATTTCTGTATGCCGCGGCACAGACGATCGTTTGTTTTGAATTGGATTCCACCACCACGAATGATGACTACCTTCTTGATAAATTCACATCCTTGCGGCCGTAAATGCTTCAGCAGATCATTGCGCTTCATACAACAATTTTTTCTTCCACATATCACTTCCTACGGGAGCATTCCTGATTTTTGGAAAACAAAAATGCTCGTTCCCAAACTCCGGTTTGGGAACGTAATTGCGTTGGAAGCTCTAGCTTCCATTTAGCCGGCAAGCGAAGCTTCGTGTATTATTCGATTCAAAAGAGGTTTCCAAATATCTTGGGTAACATACTGAAAAGCCTCCAAGCTGACATCATGGGTTCATTCCTTTTCCATTCGAAGCTGGAGCTTCTCAAACAATCCCGTTCCCAAGCCGGAGCTTTGGGAGCGAGCGGTTTTTTTCACGGGAATGCATCCGTTAAGAATTATTGTAACACTTTGGTTTTAAAAAAAACGTATTACCGATAAGCTCCGTAGGAGCAACCTGTTTGTAGATAGAATACCATAACAGATCGTAGAGACAGGTTTGAAACCTGTCTCTATAATCAGGAGCGGCCTGTCTTCCTGTCAATCATATACAGGCCGCTCCTACGGAGCTATTTACCTGTTGAATTTTATTGCGCTACAAACAGACCGCACCCAAAGGGGCTACATTGTTTTTTATATCCCCTTGAATTTTTCAAATAACTAAGGTGTTGAGAATTATTTTATTAAAAACAACCCCCCTTTTTCCCCCTTTATTAAGGGATACTTTTCTGGCAGGTTGCTTAACTTAATGACATTGGTTTGCAAACCTGAACCTGCCGGGAGTCGTGTGATGTTTATGCTGAATAGTTACTCAAAATGGGAAAGAACTGACGTTGTAAGCAACCACTTTGGTGGTTTTTTGCCATAGGCACACACGGGATAACTACTCCACGGATAATCTGCCAACCGCCTGACTATTTTGGCTCGTAAAGGATTCCTGTGTATATAGCGGGAAAGACACATCTGGTATTCATCCTTTTCAACAAGAAAGGTTTTGAATCGTCCCTGGAAAAGGTGCCAAATTCGCTTGTGTTTTAAATTATACCGGTGCGTGTACGTAGTTCCAAACCATTGCATACATTGAAAAATATTGGGTTTATTGGTTTTGAGGAGTAAATGATAATGGTTATCCATGAGAACATAGGCATATACTTCAACCTCAAACCGTTCCTATATGTTTCCCAAAATATCGAGAAACGAAATACGATCGTCATTGTCATGGAAAATATTCCTTCGCTCATTTCCCCGTGATAAGATGTGATAGTAAGTCCCCTTCAAATTCTATGCGCCATGGCCTTGTCATGGCAGCCAAGATATAAAAATTGCCTTTTATTATCAACAAATTAATCACCAATCAAGGTGTGACCCTCGCCCTTTTAATTGAAGCGTCTCAATCCCTTCTACATCAGGTCAATGATTTCCACCGACAAAATCAAGTACATAAGGAGCTGCTCTTTGGAGTCTCAATCCCTTCTACATCAGGTCAATGATTTCCACGCAATTGTGTCGGCGATGAGCTATTCCCGGTAACAATGACCGTCTCAATCCCTTCTACATCAGGTCAATGATTTCCACAAAATGGGTATGCTCCTCATCAAGCATTCTCAATCAAGGTTGTCTCAATCCCTTCTACATCAGGTCAATGATTTCCACGTGGAATGACGCGTGGCTTAGTAACAAGGACTGCGACGTCTCAATCCCTTCTACATCAGGTCAATGATTTCCACGGCAAACTGGAGGTGCTGGTCGGAGGGCAAAAGACACTGTCTCAATCCCTTCTACATCAGGTCAATGATTTCCACCGTTTAGTTGTATCGTGCGCGCGCACGGATACTTTTTTGTCTCAATCCCTTCTACATCAGGTCAATGATTTCCACGTATTAATATGTTAGACGGCGTTAACGAGGTATTTACCGTCTCAATCCCTTCTACATCAGGTCAATGATTTCCACGAACCATCCCATAGTAGCTCCCCGTCGCCCATATACCACATTAGTCTCAATCCCTTCTACATCAGGTCAATGATTTCCACAGCGGCATATGTAACTTTAGAATTAACAACTACTTGCAAGGCCATTTCCTGTAACCTCCACAATCTGTAATCATTACACATCGAAATTTTCATCCTTTCCATTAAAAAATTGTCTTAACCTCTTAAAACACAATCGATTATGATTTTCCTGTAACCACCCCCTTTTTAGCTATGTTTTAAAAATCCGCTAAATGCTTATCACACTTTAAATTACGTATATATTTTCAATCTTTGAGACCTTTCCCTTTCCCATTACTTCTATCCTTTTTTCACACCCGGCACAAATAGAATAAATACGGATACTGTCGTCTTCTGCGATTATAATCTCCTGTATTCTTTTTATCATTTTGCCTAAAAGCTTCTCATCCAAAATACATTCAAATACACTATACTGCACCCGGTCGCCAAAGTCTTCCAGGATTTTTGCGAGCTTTGTCCTTCTTCTTGTTTCCGGAATATCATAGGAAACCAAATAAAACATTGGTTATATCTCCATTACAAATGAAGTATAAGGAATATTATTTTGTATATGAGACGCTAAATTCTCCGCTTGTATGCGAAAACATTTTCTGAAGGTGGTGTTTTCTTTTTGTTGCGGATGAAGAAATTCCCTGTTTATCATTGTTTCATATTCCACAAAATACCGTTTCAATGGCTCTCGTTTCAAATACACCCCTCCCGTACTCGGATTAGCATAGAAATCTTCCTCGCAAAATATCCGGTTATTGATAAGATTCAGGGTGATACGATCTGCAATGGGGGCACGAAACTCCTCCATCAAGTCAGACGCAAGGGAAGATCTGCCATAATCAATTCCATGATAATATCCAAGATAAGGATCAAAGCCCAGCCCGTCAAGGAGCGAGGATATTTCATTAAAAATCATCGTATAATTTAATGAAAGCAATGCATTCACGGGATCAGTTGACGGGTACTTTTTCCGTCCTGGAAAAGCAAATGCAGAAAGGATCATTTTCCCAAAAGACGTAAAATATACCCTGGCGGCATTTCCCTCTATACCAAAAAGCTGGCTGATGTTCGCCGCTGATTCCACTTCATTTAATCGCAGGGAAAGGTCGTCCATTTCTACATCAAAGCTATTGCGGGGGTGATTATACGAAAACGACCGTACCAGTTGTATACAATTTTGTATCTTCCCGCAAACAATTACTTTTGCAAAAGCCAGCCGAAAGTCGTCATTCCAATATTGTTTAAACTGTTGAACACGAAGGGTAATATTTTTGGTGTAAGGGGAGGTTATCTGTCCAATGAGTTTCCCTGTTCTCGTGAGAATAGCCATTTCTATTCCATGCTCAAAGAGTTCGTGTACCGCTTGTGTGGTAAACTGTACATTTCCAAATATGAGAACGGCGTCTATTTTATGGCATTGCACTTCAAGAAGCACTTTGTCATCCTTTTCAATAATTAACCGGTCACCGCTTTTCCGTAAAATGGAATTCTGTTCAGTCAGGTAGAGGTTTGCCATATTTTCCCTTGCTTTCTTTGCTTAAAATAAACTTCAAGGTCTAATGGTTTTGGAAAGAACAACACCTTCCGTTCCTTCTTTGGCCGGTCGAAAGGCACCATGATCATACTCTTTACAAAAATAACTCCCAGGAATTTAAAACCCTGGTCAAAGTTAATCACCTGTTCTTCATCCAGTTCTAAAAGAAGTTTTTCCAATATTTTCTTTGTTAATTTGAGTGATTCTTTTGCCATTCCGGAATTTTTGCAAAGGATGATGAAATCATCTGAAAATCGCACAAGCTTATATCCGTTACGAGTAAGTTCTTCATCGAATTCATCAAGATACAGATTTGCAAGAATCGGGGAGATGGGTGAACCTTGCGGAATCCCTTTTTTTAATGTGGTTACCGTTTTTCCATCCCATACTTCACCTTTTAGCCAGAGCCCTACCAGGTTTTGAATACATGGATCGTGAATATAACATTTGAATTTTAACAGGAGCAATGAATAATCCACACTATCGAAAAACGCATCGATATCTGCATCCACAACCCACTGATAACCCTGTTCATAATACTCCCTGACTTTATAAACCGCCTGTTTTACGGAACGGCCTTTCCGGTAGGCAAAGCTGCACTCTTCAAATTCTTTCTCAAGAACAGGTTCAATGAGTTGCAATACGGCTGCCTGTACTATCCGGTCTCTCACTGAAGGGATGCACAATGCCCTGGCCTCTCCGTTTCCCTTATCAACCAGGATTCTTAAAAGAGGGAGAGGAAAGTACGTTTGTTCCGTAAGCTCCTTGCGCATAATTCTTAGATTCAGATCAAGGTTTCCCTCATAACGTTCGATAGTAACACCATCCGCGCCTGCACAACCGTGATTTTCCTTAACGGCATCAAAGGCGGAATATAACGCTGAGAGATTTAATGCAAATTCCTTCATACTCAAAATGGGTCATGGTCAAATATGACAACATCACCGGTAACAGGTGATCGATATATCAATTTCTTCGCTTTTCCGTGCAAAGCATGTGCAACCGCCAGGTAAAGCCAGACAGGGGCACTACCGGTCAAAATAACTTCGTCTCCTTCGCCGGCGAGATTCATACATTTGCCTAAATATTCATCTAAATTTGAAAGTTTAGCAACATTATCAAAAACCGTTGAGAGATCAATAATAATCACGAATCCAGCTCCCCACTATCAGCAGAAGAAAGGAGAACATCATAACTCACCACATGCCATGGTAAATTTGTTTGAACATATTGCAATTTGATTTTCAAATTAAAGGTCATTGAAGCGCCTATAACACTTGTTGGTTTTTGACCTCCCGTAATATCGATCATAATTTCTTCTTCTTTATATTTATTTTTCTTAAATTCACTGAGCAAAAACCATAGTGCGTGTGAGAGCCTGTCAAATTCTTCAAAATCAAAACCTTGATAACCATTTATTGTTACATCAGGAGAAAGTTGCAATAGTTTGTTTGTGTCCCCTTTTCGTGCTAATAGATAAAAACGAATCTGTCTAAAAGAATTATATTTTTCGCAAAGATGAAGAAACATATATACTTGATTGATAGATTCCGGTGAACAAATAAGAGTAACGGTTTCCAGAATACCCATATGATGCCGTATTGCCCTGAGCGGCATTTCCCATTTCCACAAAATTGGGTGTTGTGGTTCTTGTTTTAATAGTTCAATGGTTTCTATATCTTTATCTATTTCATAAATAAGGTGTAAACCCTTCGGAATTCCGTTTGTTTCCTCAAGTTTCTTCGGAAGATTTGAAAGGAAAAGAACAAGGTGTTTCCTTTTTTCAGGATTTTCATCATATGAAAAATATCGGGTACGAGGCCTGAAGAAAACATTTCTCTTTCTATACAATAGATAGGCCATAGAGAAAAAGAAAACAACAGAGACAATTTTTAACAATCGATGCAACATTATATTTTCTTTCGTCAGATATTCAAAAAAATCCCAAAAAACTTCGGTCGCCCATCCCGCGCTTAGTAATACACATAGAGTAATAATAAACGGCGATAATTCTTTTAGTCTCGTTTGTGCCTTTTCTATCATCTGGTTCGATCTTATCTCCATCATTTGAATAAATACGGAAGGTAATGTTTCGTGCTCCTTCTGTTAAACCCTTGGCGGTGTTAGCGCTTATTGAACCAACCGATCTTAAGAGTTAATCAATTAAATTATATGCACCTCTACCACGGGGAAATTTCTCAACATCAATCAGTGCCAATAAATATAAATTGTGTGCCTCCTGCCATACTTTCAATTCGGTAAAATGATGCAGTATGTTTTTATGCGTATTTTTGTTCATCTGTCATCTGGCCACTCGCCTCTGGTAACTGTGTTCTGTCCCTACGACAACAGGCCAAACAAATGCAATGTTCAATTGTGAATGAAGAATTATCAATTCGTATCTTTCTGTATCCTTCGATTCATCATTGTTCATTCTCCATTCCTAATTAATTTCTAGCCCCTTATTCATCAGGTCAATGTTTCCTAGGGTACCCTTTTTAACATCAATAAAGACAGCCACTTATAAGGCCAATTCCTGTTATCATCCCCTTTTTTTACGATAAAAAAATTCGTTAACCTATTATAAAATAAGGTTTTATATATAATTTTAGCCAATTTCTCACAAAAACGGCTCTACCACAGTATTTCTTGCCACGGAGAATACAGAGGGACAAGGAATAAATTCTCTTGTAGAAAACAAAATTCTTCTCCACATTAAAGTAACGACTCAATTAATTTATTTACTCTGATAAACGGATTCTCAATTGCTTTTATATCCAGATTCTCTATAACAAGAACAAGTTGCTCTAAGGAAAATCCTGGAATTATTTTTTCTATTTTTTCTTTGGAAACGCCTTCAAAACCGTGTCCCAAGGGGCTTTTATTTCTTAGTGTATTGAGACGTTGAAGTTCTCTTAAAGTATTAAATATATTTGAGAAAGAGGTGTTCCCCTCGTTTTTTTGTGTAATAAAATTCAAAATAGCCATCAAGGTTGGAACAGAAGGCTTGTTGTAGAGCAGTTTATTGTTTTCAGAAGGGTACTGCTCTAAATAAGGTATCAAACCCTCGATATTTTGAATACCCCTTGAGTAATTTTCATAGGTATTCTTGTTTTTATCTGTGTCGGTAACTATTTCAAGATTTGTTTCAACAATGTAACGCAACACCGCTTCCTGAAAACGAAATAATCTTCCAAGGAAATCAAGATATTCCCCCTTTTTCCATTTAATCTCCGCATTAAAATAGAGTTCCAATATTAAAGATTTAAGATCATGATCCAAAAGTTCCTGAAATTCCGATGTAAATACAATTAAAAGGTTTCTAATTTTGCCAGACACCTTTGCAATGAGTTTTCCCGATTGGCTCCTTGCCAAGTCGAAGTTGAAATTAAGTCGGTGACGAGTTATTTCCGCAACTGAAGCAATATCTTCCTGGTTCAAATCCCTTAAAAGAGAAGACGCCACGCTATATTCAAAATTTTCTATTTGTTTCAATACAAGAGCAATTTTGGAATTTTTAATAAGTTGTTTTCCTATTTGCAAGGGAACAACAATACCGCTACCTTCTAAGGAATAGACAGGTACACACTTTTGCTGAAAAATACTGATTGAGTGGAAGCACAACGCCATATTGCAGGCAGGTATTCCACCTGCAAGAGAAACGTAAATTTCATCAAAATGATCATCGAACATACTTTTTTTACCACTGAGAAATTTACCGAAATATTCGAACATTGAGTCATAAAGGTTAGGATTTGCATCTATTTCTTTGATAGCAACTTTCGTTATTGGTTTTTTACCACGATATAATTGTTGAATGCATTTTGCAAAGTAGAGAGTATCGTTACTTCGATAATGTTCTGCAGCATCCTCTTGATTGGTAGAAAAAAGCAATAATTCAATGTCGGAGTCTGGATTATTATCTTTGAGGTAGTTTATTATGGGGGATAAAATAGGTGTTGAGAGTTTTTCAGAGACACTTTTGAAGTTCTCGTTCATCCTTTCACCTTCTATCCTTGCAGGCTTTATTGCCTCACCCTCTAATTGAAGGTCGCGACTGCCTATATTGGCAATAAGAAGTATTTTTATTTTGTTATGCATGATTATTTCAGGTTCTAAAGTTTAATATTTTGTTATCAATTTCACATTCGAAATCATAAAAATCAATCGCTAACGCATTACAATCGGGGCATTTCGCTAAAGTAATTGCAATTTCTGCAAATTCCTTTTTTAACCTTTTCAATCCTGATTTTGTTCGAATTCCATTAACACGTTTGTGGATTTCTATACATTCATCAGCTTCTGGTTCACATTTCTCACAACCTCTGACCCTATGAATGTTCGCTAAAAGAAAACAGCTAATTTCATATTTAATGTCATCAATGTTTGTTACCGTATTAGCATCAATGTCTTTTTTGTTTTTTCTAGCAATAACGAATTCATATATAACAACTAAAGCAGCTACACCTCCTAGTATTGTGGGAATTATTATTATCCAGTCCATAATTTATTTAAAGAATATTTCTTCAAATATTATTTTCTACTACACACCAGCCTAATATAGCATAGCTTGAATGGTTACTTGTTATTATCCTTCTTGACTTAGGCGCAGGTGAATCTCCCCGATCTGTGAAGAGTATATTTCTTAAGTCTTGTTTCGTCTCTGCTGGCAGAAGCATTGCTACGGACGTCCCTAAAAGTCCCATGCCCCAACCCAGTCTAAAATTTGGAGTTTCATTTCCAAAATTTAAAATATTCTTCAGTTTCAATTTTTGCGAAAAGAACGATTCTTCCTCTCTTAATAAATCGGAGGTCATTTCATTCACTGCTTCAAAGGGATTAGATAAAATTTTCTTTAGTTCTGAGAAGGCTACACCGAAGGAATTTGATGGGTTATTTTCTTTAAATTTATTTAGCAACCATTCGTCAATTTTACATTGAAAGGTAAATTCATTACCAGCAGGTATGCATTCAACAAAAACAGACCAGTCTTTTGGGCTTTTAGCAGAGTCAGCACTGAATATTTTTACTTCTTCAAGATGTAAATTGCCGGTATCAATAGAGTTTGAATCGGAAATCTGTATGCACCTTAAGATATCAGAATGCGGATCATATCGTTTCTGGTTATTTTTGATAACAAATTTTTGAAAGATTTCTTCGTCGAGTCTTTGTGCAAACCATTGTTTAAACCTTTCTTTAAACCAGGAATAGCCCTGCTCTCCTCTGGGATCTTTTTTATATTCCAAAAGTTTTTTTTGTACAAAATCAGTTAATATCTTTTTACGTAAAGTATCATTAAGTCTTTTTAAGATGACATACATTATTGACGTCCTTATCACCCCTTTTATGGCAGAACCGGGAAGATAAGGCTGTGAAAATGCATTTCTAATGCAGGATCTTATATTACCTTGGATATTGATGTTGCAATGACTGGAATAACTGGATGTTTTATCCAGGAATTCCTGTGTCAGGAGTTTTTTTTCTTTAAGGAAGGCATCAACGCTAAAATCTTTGCCTTTTTGTTTGATTCCGGTTAAGAAGTTATCAAGAAGTTGTCTATCGTACAGTTCTTTTGAGAGCTTATCTTCGTTAATGAAATAACATTTATTTCTAAAAATGAGATATTCCATCGGTAAAAAATTTCCCTCTTTTCCTCCAATGTGAATGGAAGAAAGGGTTTTAAGCTTCAATTTCATAATTGATATCCTATGCTAAAATTGGCACGGTAAAGGCAAGTCCATTTCTATAAACGGGATGAAAATCTTTTTTTTCTAATATTTCCGGTGTAACGGAAACAAGATTCCCTTGTATGGTTTGTTTGAACACTGAACCTTCAGAGAACATGCTTACTGTTTTTCGTTTGTATTGAGCTTTACTGAATGGAGTAGACATCCACCCTCTTCGCTCAATCAATCCATATGAAGCGCCTTCAATAAGACTCTCTAAAACCCCTTCAATATTCATGTGGTAAAGCGATAATGTGCAATGCGCATTGCCTTTAAAGGCAAGAAGATTTTTCCATTTTTCATTTATGTCTTCCCAACATAATTTGTATCTTCCCAATCCAATGTTTCTTTTTCCACCGAGCCCAGATTCCCCAAGGTATTCAAGGGACGACTTTATCTTCTCTTCAATGGATAAATCATTTATTTTGACGATGCAATATAAACCGCAATCTTTATTGAATCTCACTGTTTTCATGCGGAATATTTGTGCATTTAAGGTTGAGCGATCAATGGTAGCTCGTGGAATCAAATCAAATTGGTAACATGAGTCGTAGTCCGGCAATACTACTTTTTTGAGATAATTCTCAATTTTTTCTCTTTTTGCCCACTGTTCAAAAAGTTCAAAAGGTAAAAAAGATATATTCTTAACCTTTTTGCCAAATTCTTCGCGAATCTCAGCGTTTTCAAACCCAGGGGGAAGTGTATGTGGTTTGGGTAAAAAAAATGTTTCGTTGCTATAAAGAAAACAGGAGGTAATCAGAAAAGGAGCGGCATCTTTGAATTTGGCAAGCATGGATTCCATATCCGTTTTTCCATAGACTATTCCCCAAGCATGACATATGGCGCTAAATATGGTGTCGGAGTGAACCATTTCACTTGATTCTTCAACGCCGATTCCGGCTTCACCAAAATAAGCAGAAGTATAAAATTGAAATTTTGCAATTTTAGTAGACATACCAACCCCTTACAAAATATCAAACATAGATAATATTTCGTCAACATTCTGCTTGCATTCATCAATGGTTTTATTTTCCAAGATTGAACTATTGCTTTTTTTGTCTTCTTCGGAGGTTGCCCTGTAGAATTCCAATTTTCTTGCCATGAATTTATCTATTGTAAAACCGACTTTGCCGTAACCTCTTGAACCATGTCCTCCCAGATAATCGTCTTGCAATAAACTTATTAACTCTAAAAGGTTGGATAAATCTTTTTTTGCCTCGCCATTACTAGCCTCCACGTTATATACGATTTCAAACTCGAATTTGGCGCCAGCGGGAATACGCTCTAATTGTCGAGGATTTGCGGCGGCAGTAACTCTATCAAGTGAGTTTTCAAATTTCCATTCCGTGTATTGCAAGCCGGTATCAATTTTTTTTAATTTTTCTCTACTCTCTTCCTCCAATAAACAATCTCTGACAGAAAGCCTGGAAGGAAGATTTTCATCTGCATTACTTCCGGTAGATCCGAAAAGTCTACAGACGTAGCACTGAGAGTCTGTGCATTCATGCCTCCAAACGTCTCCCCCACCTGATCTATTAAACTGCTTATTCTCCATTCGCTCAAAAAGTGATCTTAACTTTCCTTTCAATGAACTTCCGGGTATGTACGGTTCTCTTGTAAGAGGATCTCTCATTACCGGTGCGTCGATACCACCAATATCCATTTTTTCTTTTGAGCCGCCAATATGAAGTCCAGTTTCACATTTTATCTTTCCCAGAATAAATATTTTTCCTAGTAATGGTTTTTCTTGAAGCCTTGGCATTATATTTTCTCCTTTTATTTATGATTCCCGACCGCCATGATACCGATGATATGCAACAATCGACTCAACGAACTTGTGAAATCTTTCAAAATCCTTTTCAACCTTAACTTTGTCCATACAGGGATCAAGAACTTCCATAAGGGGGACAACCTCTCTAGACCTGCCTGCCGCATATGCAAGTTTGGGCTTTAACAGAATTACTTTTTCCTTATAATGCAACTTAGGATTTGCTATCCCCTCGGCCCGTATGGTATTTACCATGTCGAGAAATTTACGAATTTGATTTGTTTTGAGACGCACTTTGTTTGCGAGAAAGTCACCAACGTCTTCTGCGTATTTCACAAGATGCGATGCCGGCAAACTTCCCATATCTGGAAGAGCCTTCAATTCTTTCACTATGCCGTTTATTACAGAAGGTGGACCGCTTGGCACATTTTTTTTAAAATTTGACATTTGCCTATTTCCCTCTCATTATTAATGAAGATTTTCTGCTCTACTGAGCAACTCTATCCATATTAAAGGAATTCTTAAATTAATAATATCATTCGGATTCATTAAAAAACTTTCAAATTTGTTTCTGTCAGTCTCATTTATTTTTTCGCTTAACTCCTTTCTTACTCTCGCAATTACATACGCCATTCTCGGCAGATATATGACACCTTCCCTTTCCCACAATTCAAAGAGGGAAAAGAGTTTGTAAATTAATCCATGCGCATATTCGGATTT
Source organism: Candidatus Kuenenia sp. (assembly GCF_027493735.1). Taxonomy (NCBI): domain Bacteria; kingdom Pseudomonadati; phylum Planctomycetota; class Candidatus Brocadiia; order Candidatus Brocadiales; family Candidatus Brocadiaceae; genus Candidatus Kuenenia; species Candidatus Kuenenia sp. Next base: position 87,363 of record NZ_JAOSKF010000019.1, on the reverse strand, counting down.
AAAACGATTTTCATTTTGATCTATTTTGCCCATGGTTTTAAATAAATTTATGAACTTCAATACATCATCCGTAGTTTTGTCCCACGAAAAAACCTGCTTGATTGTATTCCTTGTTCCAAACCTTTTATTTTTTAACGCTGGATTATAAAATAATGCCAGGCTGTTCCGTCCTGAATCTTTTGCAAGATTTTCAGCGTCTCCTGCAAGATCTGCTAGAAGATGTAAAGGGTAGTTTTCGTCGGCAGTGATAATACCTCCTGAAATGCTAAGCCTACCGCAGGTATAACTCTTGAAACTATTATTAATGTCGAAGGCAACTTCAACTACATCATCCCATGAACCAACTAAAAACAAATCATCACCACCGGAATAGATTATGCTTATATTTCTACCTTTGTTTTCCGTGTGGCTTTTCTCGCTAATATCAAGGGCGCTATATATACTGCTATCAAGCTTTCTCTCACAAATACGCCTGATATAATGTTTAAAAAATAAGGTCAATTCTCTTGAGAGTGTGGATAGTTTGGAGAAGGTTCTGTTCTGTTTGTCTAAACCTTTTAAAAATACTTTCGCCAGATGATCAATATCCATTCTTAATACACCAATCCTTGATGCGCCTCTCGATGCCAAGCTGAGCCCCTGAAAACTAGCAGTAGATCTTATGGATGCTTTCCCTTCCAATTCCTTACTTTTGGCTTTTTCCGGGAGATCATTTACGATACGTACATAATTACAATAACAGAGTTGAGAGGTGTTATGGGTTGAGAATTTATTTATGTCGGAATTATTTAGAAGATAAGTCCTGTCTGCATCATTTGTCCGATTCTCAAAAGAATAGGATATAAAATGCCCTTTAATTTTAGGCAAACATATCGTGTCTTCAATTTTTTCATCTACATTCTTTCCTTGTATCTCCGTGCAATCAATTAGGGTATCTCCCAAAGAGTATAATTTTTTGCAAAAGTCGCAAGATTTTATTTTTTTCTGAAAAATAATTAGATCAGTTAAAGTAACATCATCTCTGTAGCAAATAGAACATTTTTCTAAAGGGTCTTTTGTCTCTATAGGACTGAGTATCTCCGACAAATTGTTGCTGAATTTGTTTGATTTTACTTTTGATAACTCATTGCCCAAGTTAGACCATACTTCGCATATTTTATCCGTAGATAAATCATCTCCTGAGACCGGAACGGAGGTCATCGCGAGAAATAGCGTGTGTCGAAAATTGGCCAATAACCAGTTGTTAATTTTTTGTGCAAAATGATTTATTTCTAATTCAATACCATCCTTGTTATGAGAAAGGATATAAAATTTGCCTCCGCCATTGTAAATAATGTTTGCTCTGGTTAAATTGAAGTACTCTATTATTTCAGAAACCACGTGTTCCGTAAATAGCTCAAGAAAAAAAGACCGTGCTCTTAGAGTTTTTAAGGCACCTTTTGAAGATATTGTATAGATAAAGGTTTGAACCCCGGAGATATCACCCCCAATGAGTCTGAAATAATTTTTATTTCTGTCTAATATTTCATCCTTAAATATATTTGCATTAAACATTTCTTTTTTTAATTCAATAAAATAATTATAAAGGCAGGAAGCTATGGCGGATGTTACCTTGGCATGGTCAAAAAAAGAAACGTCTGAGTATAAAGCCACATTATTTTTTGTTTTTACTGTTTCCGAAGGTACGGAAGACCAATATTTTTCTAATAATACGATAAGTGCTGAAATCGATAAACCTTTTTGAATCCAAATTGTAAAATCATTCTCAAATTGCTTGAGAAGGTTGTCGTAATCGTACGCTTCTATTTTTATATGCTCCCTCTCTTCTGGATAGCGTATTTCTCTTGAAAGCGGTTTTAATTTATGAAAATAACATTTTTCTTCAGATATATTTTCTTTCAAATGGATTTTTGAAAATATTGACATTAAGGGCTCATGCTTTAGGTTGATTGATTCAACTATTTCTTCGTCTTTTAGTGACGTTGCTAAATTATTTGCCTGGTAGCAAATCAAGGTTAAATTGTTATTTTCTATTTCTCTAATGTATTTTTTATTATGGAGCTTTGTGTACGTTGATATTGTCGATGGCAAACCATTCATTACATGCTTATCTAGCCATTCCATACCCATGGAACAAGAGTCTCTTCCATTATTATCTTGATTTGCACGAATTACTATCTTTCCTATATCATGTAATAATGAGCCAAGGATTATAGATTTATATTCCCTCGTCTGTTCTTCATTCATATGATTCTCCATAATTTCGTTTCTCTTATTCAAAATTAGCAATCCGTTATTGAAATATGTAATACTTCTTCATACATAAAGTGCCTTGTTGCTCCAATTAATTCAATATGATTAGATAATTATATTGAATCAATCATCAATAGTTAAAAAACTCATATCAACCTTCAAAAGAAAACGCATACCATAAACACCGAATGGATACAACATCCCTTCTATCAGGCCGAACCAGCAGAGCTGGAGTGAAAGTCAAAAGTAAAAAGTCATTCTTTCTCCCATGTACTAATCATCTTACTCAACATAGCCCGTATCTCCTGGCATGTTTGTTCCCGTTTCACAAATACCATTGAATCTATGAACCCAGATCTTTTTAGTTTTTCATACCAATCAATTGTTCCATTTGCAGACCCTCTTGAAATATATAAATAATGTACAAACTCTTACTCTTACTCTTACTCTTACTCTTACTCTTACTCTTACTCTTACTCTTACTCTTACTCTTACTCTTTCCTTCTTCCATATCTCTCTGTAATATTAGCGGTAATTGAAAAAACACTTCGTATTATTTGATTTGCTATTATCTTGCCAACCTCTGTTTTTGGGAATTTTTCTATGTCCCTTATCACTTCATCAAATAAATTCATGCCCGTTTGCCATACTTTCAGTTCCCCGAAATCTTTCATGCTTTTTCGTTATTTCCTTTAAACTTGCAACATTCATCTTTCAACTCCGCCATTGGTGGCTTATCCCTTCTACATCAGGTCAATAATTCCCACGCACAAACAGAAACTAACCCTGATAATTTGCTTTTTAGTTCTGTCTCAATCCCTTCTACATCAGGTCAATGATTTCCACCGGGAAAGCGACCATACCTACTGGTACGGCGATGAGCGTCTCAATCCCTTCTACATCAGGTCAATGATTTCCACGATTGTGATATATGATGACAGTGGTGTTTTTGCTGTCTCAATCCCTTCTACATCAGGTCAATGATTTCCACCCTTCTACATCAGGTCAATGATTTCCACCAAAAGAAGATTTTCCTGATAGCAAAAGTATGTATCGTCTCAATCCCTTCTACATCAGGTCAATGATTTCCACGTCAATAGCACTGGCGATGACTTTCCGTTCTCCAAGTCTCAATCCCTTCTACATCAGGTCAATGATTTCCCTTTTTTATCCCGCGCCACACATGCCTTTTTCATACCACGTCTCAATCCCTTCTACATCAGGTCAATGATTTCCACCGGGAAAGCGACACATGAGCTACTGGTACGGCGATGAGCGTCTCAATCCCTTCTACATCAGGTCAATGATTTCCACCTGAAATTGATGACAGTGGGTTCTCCAATCCGTTTTCGTCTCAATCCCTTCTACATCAGGTCAATGATTTCCACCCAGATTCATATGAAGCGCCAGAATGTCTTGATGATAAGTCTCAATCCCTTCTACATCAGGTCAATGATTTCCACGCCGGCATATGTAACTTTAGAATTAACAACTACTTGCAAGGCCATTTCCTGTAACCTCCACAATCTGTAATCATTACACATCGAGATTTTTATCCTTTTTCTTAAAAAATTCTCTTAACCTGTTAAAACACAATTGATTATGATTTTCCTGTAACCACCCCCTTTTTTAACTATGTTTCTAAAATCCGTTAACTCTTTAAAACATAGTCTGTTATGCACGGATTTAGGACTTTCTCTCTTTTTTCTGGCAACAAGGGAAAAACGCCTTATTCACCTCCTTATTTTGCTTTTTTACTTATTTGAAGACTTCATTATTTCATATCTCCCAAGACCGAATGACGTCCCTTTTCCGATATGGATAAATTCCCCTAATTTGAGAAAGGGTATAAATTCGGAGTTATTACCTTCATAGGTAACAGTTCCCAAAACACCACCAAGGGACATCCACTGCTCCTGCCGCGTAGAATACCGATTCCAGTCATACCAGTGAAGATCAGAGTGTGTTTGCCTGATAGTGGATGCCTTTTCGATTAATCCTTTAAAATCAACTTCCAATCTTTCTTCACAATGGAAATATGATAAAGACGAAATGCGCCTCAGAAGGTTTCGGACAAGGACGTGGAATTCAAGGATATCCGTAATGTGACCGTTAAAACGAAGCCGTACAGGGGTTTTCAGGGAAATATGCAGGGTATCATTATCAGAACTGCCATTGTGGTGTTGTAACTGCCGGGAGTAAATGATGGGAAATTGGTTGGTAAGTATCTGGTCTTGACCGTTATAGATAGGAACCGATTCATCGTTAATGCCGGTTCCCTCAACAAGGGTAAGGTCATATTTACCCCTGCCCTTACCGATACCCTGTCTCCCCAGTTCGGTAAAGGTATAGATAAAATAAGGCAAATACTCTATGGCCTTGCCAATGAGGATAAGATTGAAGGGAAATGATTCTCCGGGGGTATAAAGAAGCTTTTCATCTGCAGGGGGTTCTATGACAAAAGGATGGGGCACTTTGGGGTAGAGACGAAGCATCCCGGCGTCTTCCGGGGGCGGAGTTTCAAAGATATATGCGTAAATGCATTTTTGTTTCAGCATGCAGTTATCGCATGGTTTTCCCTTTACCACACAGACGATTTTTTTAAAGGCGTACCCAAATCCACCGCGAAATACCGCCCCCTTGTATGCAGGAAAACGTATGTGGTCTTTCGCACACACGGTGAATCTGAATCTCGCCAAACGGAATGAGATGGGCATTCAATATTTCCAAAACAGAAAAGTTTTTTGAGAAATAAACACCACCCTGCTGAAAACTCCCTCCCCGATGGCTCAACACTATAGTTTTAATATTGGGGAAAATCAATAAGAAAATGGAAGGGGAAATATACCGGATCTAAACGCACCGGAAAAGAAATGCGTTCACCGCAAATCATAAAAAACGCAAAGGTCTTTAAAGCAATTCCGGAATAAAAGATTACTGTGTAAGAATGGTGAAAGGCCTGAAGATTAGTGATAATTTAGTTTATTTAAACAAGGGGTTTATCCAATACACTCTTTTGCGTGAGATGGTGGGCGATACTGGACTCGAACCAGTGACCTCTTGCTTGTCGAGCAAGCGCTCTAGCCAACTGAGCTAAACGCCCATATAATGTTTCGGAGAAATTCTGTAACGGTTATTGATGTGGTCGGGTATGATCAACTACGGAATAATGTTATTAAAATTATTGTTTATTGTCAAGGCAATAAGTAGTTTATACGATTGTGATAATTTACCGCCTAAGTGGCCGGAAACGCTGAGAAACGAAGGGCAGAAGAAATTTTTATAATATATTTTCATTTTCCACAATCTCCAATTCCCTGTTATAATTTAACAAATGCTGTTTTTACTTAGCCACTCCCGCCTCCAATAGGCAGGCATCGTGTTTAACGTTTTTTTTAATCGTGTTATGAAAGTACTTGGTATTGAAACATCCGGGAATATCGGGGGTATTTCCCTTTGTGAGAATCAACAATGTATTATCACAAAAACATTCAGCGGTATCGTACAACATGAAAGGGAGCTCGTCCCTGCCATTAAGGATGCTTTAGAAGAGGCACACTGGCAGATCAACGATATTGAAGTTATCGCAGTGAATGTGGGACCTGGTTCCTATACGGGATTAAGGATTGGCGTTACTTGCGCAAAGACCCTCGGATACGCGCTGAACAGGCCGGTCGTTGATGTGCCAATATTTGATATCATCGCGGAAAATTACCACTCGGGCGGTACGTTATCCCTCTGCCCGATAATTGACGCCAGGCGTAAGCACGTATACGCATGTGTTTACCTATTTGAAGGAAACCGAAAAAAAAGGCTAACGGAATTTCTGGTAATTGAGCCGGAGAAGTTGTTAGCTCTTCTCCCAAGACCGGTAACTATTTTCGGAGATGGCATTCCGCTCTACAAGGAGATTTTTTCTCAGGAAGATATTATCATTGAAGCGGAATACTATGCTATACCAAAACCGGAGCACGTTGCGTTGCTGGGAGAAAAATTGTATGTGTCAGGATATCAATGTGCACTTGAAAAACTCTTGCCTCTTTATTTACAGAGGTAGGAATTTATAATTTTATCGACTCTATCATGAACAAGAACTATTCATTTATTTCGTCCGTTATCGATATCTTATCAATTTACAGTACGCATGCCTCAAACCTAAAGGCGCTACATCCCGTAATTTTAAAATAATCCTTGTCCTTTCGATGGACATGTTTTTGACGGCTAATTGGAAGACATGTCTCGATCTGTCATAGGTGAATAAGACCATGCCGATGAAATATAATTTAAAGAGAATAACAAGAATTACCGGGGAAGTAAAAAGCAAGACCTTCAGCCTGGAAGTCTCTTCAACAAATGCCTGAAATGCCGGCATCAAAAACAATATCGTTATTGAACACGTCGCTAAAAGAATAAGAAACACCTTTACGGACATATAAACCAGTGCGCATTTTTTAAAGCAATTATCCCCTGTTCCGTCAAAATCCTGTATTGCTGAAAAGAATTCCCCTTTTTTCTCCCGTATATTTTCTAAAAACCCAGCTATTGTATTATTTTTTATTTGTTCCATTAAATCATCCCGAAGCTTTTATGTTAATTTTTCCCTGCAAATCTGTGGTTATATTGTGTTTCATAGTATTTCATAAATTCACCATTCTTTATTTGCTTCCACCATTGCTCATTTTCTTCGTACCATTTTATTGTGTCTCTCAGACCTTCCTCAAAATCTATCTGTGGTTTCCATCCTAAAGACTTCAGTTTCGTACAATCCAGAGCATAGCGCCGGTCATGTCCCTCCCTGTCTTTTACGCTCTCTATCATACCTTTATCTTTAGCAAGTACGCTTAATATAAATAACGCCGTATCTATATTTTGTTTTTCATTTCCACCGCCAATATTATAGACTTCGCCCTCTTTCCCATTTTCAATGATAAAATCGATAGCAGCGCAATGGTCTTCCACATGAATCCAGTCCCTTTCCTGCCTTCCATCGCCATACAACGGAAGTTTTAACCCTTCAATTGCATTGGTAATAAAAAGCGGAATAAACTTTTCCGGATGTTGATAAGGTCCGTAATTATTGGACGCCCTGGTTATGATAATTGGCAGTTTGTAGGTATTCCAGTAAGCAAATGCAAGGCGATCCCCCCCCGCCTTGCTGGCTGCATATGGATTGCTTGGGTTTAACGAATCGGTTTCTTTAAAAGCATCATGGAAAGCGGTGCCATACACTTCATCCGTTGATATTTGAATGAACTTCTTAATGGTGTATCTGCGTGAAGCTTCCAGCAGTACGAATACCCCTTTTATATCAGTATCTATAAACGTACCAGCGCTGAGTATACTATCAACATTTTTCCCTCAAATTGACAATTACATCAATCTTTTACATTACATTCAACTAATTCCTGATTACAAATTCCCCTTATAGAATTTAAAATAACCGATATTCCTTCTTCCAATATCTCTTATTTCATCCATATCTCATCTTCACATAAATACCCCTTTTATATCATATCTATAAACGTACCAGCGCTGAGTATACTACGATCAACATGTGTTTCCGCTGCGAAATTGACAATTACATCAATCTTTTCGGTGGACATTATATGGTCAACTAATTCCTGATTACAAATATCGCCCTTATAGAATTTGAAATAACCGGAAAATTCCCTGTCTTCACGAATATCTCTTAGATTTTCCAGATTGCCCGCGTAAGTCAATTTATCAAGCACTACGACATGGTTATGCTTAACCATACGGCGGACAAAGTGACTCCCGATAAATCCAGCGCCACCCGTTATCAGTATTGCCATAATTTGCTCCAGAAAATCAGCCCCGGTCTAAAACCACACCGGGGAATCTTTACCCTGCTTTTATTTGTTTGCAGAACTCAGCCATGTTTCCACAAAGAGACGCATACAATGCGTCTCTACATGGATTTCTCTTATTTATTCGCAAGACTCAACCATGTTTCCGCACGTTTCAGCGTTGCCATAACGTGTTCTTTTTGTCCACGGGCTTCTTCTTTGCTCAATGCCTCCTCCGCAGATCTTTTCTCTTCCCGAACTTTCACAATGTCTATTTCTTCTTTTGTAACACACGAATCAGCCAGTACGATTGCTTTATTCGCAACCATTTCAAAAAAACCCCCATCAACCGCAAAGCTTACCGTGGAGTCTTTTTCGTCCTTTATCGTCAGGATACTCGTCTGTAATTCAGTAATAAATGGTGCATGGTCAATCAATATTCCAAATGAACCTTGTGTTCCCATAGCGGTTATATTCTTTACCAAACCTTTAAATACTGTTTTCATCGGAGTTATAATCTCTAAATCAAACGTTTTTGTCATGCTTAACCACCCATTTGCTTTGCTTTTTCAACCACTTCCTCAATACCCCCTACCATATAGAAGGCTTGTTCCGGTAAGTTGTCATATTTACCTTCCACTACCTCTTTAAAACCGCGTATGGTTTCCTTTAATGGCACGTACTTGCCCTTCGTGCCGGTAAACTGTTCTGCAACAAAAAAAGGCTGAGATAAAAACCTTTGCAATCTCCTTGCCCTGGCAACCAATACTTTATCGGCCTCCGAAAGTTCTTCCATGCCAAGAATCGCAATGAAATCCTGTAATTCCTTAAAGCGCTGCAATATCCTTTGCACCTCCCTTGCGACCTCATAATGCTCCTGCCCCAATATTCTTGGATCCAGTATCCTCGAAGTCGATCGCAGAGGGTCAACAGCGGGATAAATACCCAGTTCAGCAATTTGTCTTGATAAAGCAATAGTTGCATCCAGGTGGGGAAATGTTGTTACAGGAGCAGGGTCGGTAAAATCATCTGCAGGAACATACACCGCCTGCAATGAAGTGATAGAACCTTTTTTCGTAGTAGTAATCCTTTCCTGCAAATCGCCCATTTCAGTAGCGAGGGTAGGCTGATAACCTACAGCAGATGGCATACGGCCTAAAAGGGCAGATACCTCAGAGCCCGCCTGAACGAATCTGAATATATTATCAATAAACAAAAGGACATCCTGTCCCTCAACATCCCTGAAATATTCTGCCATGGTCAGACCGGTCAATGCGACTCTTAATCTTGCCCCGGGCGGTTCATTCATCTGACCAAAAACAAGAACGGTCTTATCGATAACCCCCGACTCTTTCATTTCAAGCCACAAATCATTCCCTTCACGCGTCCTTTCACCAACGCCCGCAAAAGCGGAATAACCTCCATGCTCCGTAGCTATACTTCTGATAAGCTCCATAATCAGCACCGTTTTTCCAACCCCGGCGCCACCAAACAGCCCGATTTTTCCACCACGGGCAAATGGGGCAAGAAGATCAATAACTTTCAAGCCTGTTTCCAAAACGGTGGTAGTCGTCTCTCTCTCCTCAAATGAAGGCGGGGCGCGATGAATGGGCAGGTAATTTTTCGCCTCAAAATCTTCCTTGGTGTCAATAGGCTTTCCTAACAGATTAAAAATCCTTCCAAGCACCTCTTTTCCAACAGGAACCGATATGGGACCGCCGTCATCTAACACTTCCATGCTTCTTACAAGTCCGTCGGTGGAAGACATTGCAATACATCGTGCCGTATCGTTTCCAAGATGCTGGGCAATTTCGGCAACAACAGAAATCTTTTTCTTCACATCATTAATACTAACCGCGCTTTTGATTGGCGGCAATTTTCCCGGCTGGAATCTCACATCAACTACAGGTCCGATTACTTGTACAATTTGTCCAATATTACGTTCAGTTATATTTACCACTTATATATCCACTCCTTCCATTATTTCCTCTGTCGAAAACAGATAGTTCGGTAAAAGTATGTCTCTCTATCCAATAACTATCAGCGAATACCTGAAAGCCGCTTAAATAAAATGATATCCTGCCTGATGACTATATATCATGCCAAGGCTTCAGCACCTGAAACTATCTCGAGCAATTCTTTGGTAATTGCCTCCTGCCTTGCTTTATTATAGATGCTCGTCAAGTTATCTATCATATCCCCTGCATTTTCGGTAGCGGCAATCATTGCAACTCTCCTGGCGGCAAATTCAGATGTCAGCGATTCTAAAATGCACTGATAAATCTGCGTCTCGATATATTTAGGGAATATATTATTGAGAATATCTTCGACGGAAGGCTCTACAATATACTCCCTTTTTTCTCTTCCTTCCCCGCCAAATCCTTCCTTTTCAATAGGAAACAAGCGGATGCTTGCAGGAAACGACTGCATTACGGTGTGAAATTTGGTAAAAAATACATGCAACTCTCCATACTCCAGATTATTATAGTCCCGGATTAATTTTGCAGCAAAGGATTTAACCCAATCCAAACCCAGTTTTTCCACACTTTCAGGGATAGACTCTTCGATAGAATAGACGTCTCTTCTTTTCGAAAAATACAGATTCGCCTTTTTCCCTATAAGGATTAATTTTACTTGCCGATTGTTTTCCTTAATAAATCTCACTGTTTTTTGAATAATATTATTATTATATGCACCACATAGTCCCTTATCCGCAGTGATCAGTATAACTTTTACCGGAGAATTTACGCTTTCTTTTTTAGCAAACCAGCGGTAAGCACTTTCCTGCGGCAAAGAAGAAATTAAATCACTTACCATTTGATGAAGTTTTTCTGCAAAAGTTCTCGATGCGTGCACCCTGCTTTCCACTTTTTTCAAACGGCTGGCGGCTACCATTTCCATAGCCCGTGTAATCTGTTTTATGCTTGAAATGCCTCTGATTCTCTCTTTAATTTCACGCGTACTCTGCATCCGCTAACCCTTCTTGTCAAAAATTTGCTTAAATTCCCTGATAGCGTTTTCCAGCTTCGACGATAATTCCTGGTCGATTTTTTTCTTCTCGTTAATTTCCAAACTTATCGAGGCGTGTTTTTGCTTCATGAAAGCAAGAAATTCTTTCTCGAATTTTTTTATTTTGTCAACCGGAATATCATCCAAAAAACCGTTTATTCCGGCAAAAATAGCCATAACCTGATCTTCCACCAAAGCGGGTTCATACTGCGGCTGTTTCAGGATTTCTACCAGTCGTTCACCTTTTGCGATCTGGGCCTGGGTAAATTTATCCAATTCCGAACCAAACTGCGCAAACGAAGCCATTTCCCTGTATTGCGCCAACGTAAGCCGCAACATGCCTGCAACCTTTTTCATTGCCGGTATCTGTGCGTTTCCTCCCACCCTGGATACAGACAACCCTACAGAAATCGCTGGCCTTACGCCGGCATTAAACAAATCGCTTTCAAGATAAATCTGTCCATCTGTAATGGAAATAACATTTGTCGGAATATAAGCAGAATAATCACCGCCTTGTGTTTCTACCACTGGCAAGGCTGTAAGAGAACCAGCACCAAGCTCATCGTTCAATTTCGCCGCTCTTTCAAGCAAACGTGAATGCAAATTAAAAATGTCTCCCGGAAATGCTTCCCGCCCCGGTGGACGTCTTAAAAGGAGAGAAATCTGTCGGTATGCAATCGCGTGCTTGTATAAATCATCATACATAACAACCGCATGCATGCCGTTATCCCTGAAATATTCTCCCATAGCACAACCTGCATAGGGCGCTATATATTGCAATGGAGCAGGATCTCCGGCAGATGCAACGACAACAATGCTGTTGTCCATCACATTATTTTCTTCCAATGTCTTCACTACACTCGCAACCGTCGACATCTTTTGCCCGATTGCCACATAGATACAGTACACCCCTGATGTTCTTTGGTTGATAATAGTATCCACCAAAATCGCCGTTTTCCCGGTCTGCCGGTCGCCGATAATCAGTTCGCGCTGTCCTCTTCCTATGGGAATCATTGCATCAATCGCCTTTATACCTGTCTGTAAAGGTTCTTTTACAGGCTGTCTTTCCACTACGTTCGGAGAATTTCCCTCAATGGGCCTGAATTCGTCGGTAGCGATCGGACCCTTTCCATCAATCGGCAGGCCCAGCGCATTTACTACACGCCCCAACATCGCCTTGCCCACCGGCACCTGAACAATTTTTCCCGTAGTTTTTACAATATCGCCTTCCTTTATTTTATCCTCGGAACCAAGCAAAATTGCGCCCACATTATCCTCTTCCAGATTCATGGCAATGCCATATACATTATCCGGAAACTCCAATAATTCGTTTGACATACATTCATCAAGACCGTAAATACGGGCAACGCCATCACCGACCTGCATCACATAGCCGACATTTTCTAACTTTAACTTTTCTTCGTAGCTCTCAATTTCTCTTTTTATGATTGAAGCAATATCCCCTAACGCCATATACATCTACTCCTGTATAAACCATTAAAATCATGTGGCAAGTTTACACCTGACACGAAACAAACCTGGCCAAGCATATAATACCGTACTGACTTTCCAACTTTAAGAAACCACCAAGCGGCCATGATTAATTTGCCCTGATTTCCATAAGTTTCGACCTTAAATTTCTCAATCGGCTAGCAACGCTGCCGTCAATCATTTTATTTTCAATCTCAACTACAAGTCCACCCAGTATTTGAGGATTCTCAACAACTTCGATCTCCACAATTTTCCCGGTGAGTTTTTTTATGCCTGCCCTGAGATTTTCCAGTCTCTCGCCAACTATAGGTATTGCAGCCTGTATTTTTGCCCTGACCACTCCTTTTTTCTTATCAACAACCTTTCGGTACACATCAGGGATTACGTCCAAAAGCGCCTCTCTTCTGCGATCTACCAATAAATACAAAAAATCAATCATCAGTCCGGAAACGTATTCGCCAAACACCGCTTTGATAGTATCTTTTTTTTCCTTATGTGTTATGGAAGGGTGCAGGAGCATCTTCTTAAAATCTGCATGCCTTGTCATTGTATCAGAAAGCAGATCGAGATCCTTTTCAATCTGTCCTAGCAAATCCCTATCGGCCGCCACTTCAAGGAGCGCATTCACAAAGGTAACCGCAACGCTCTTATCTAACACTCAGCCCCTCCATATCTTTAATCACATCATCAACCAACGTTTCCGCAGTCTGCTGATTGATGGACTGTTGAATTATACGAGAAGAAGCCAGCATAGAAAGGGAAACCACCTGGTTCCTGATTTCGGTAAGGGCCTTTTTCCTTTCCTGTTCAATGCCTTCCTGCGCCTTCAAACGAATCAGTTCCGCTTCATCCTGCGCACGGCTTACAATCCCTTCGCCAAGTTTCCCCCCTTCATCGATCGCTTCCTGAATCTTCATTGCCGCAGCAGTTTCGACTTCAGCGAGTTTCACCTGATAGTCGATTTTCATCTTTTCGACAGCGGACTTATCCCCTTCTATCTTTGCGTAACTGCTTTTTATCCCTTCGCTTCTCTCCTTCATGAGAGCCGATATTTTACCAAAAAGAAACTTTTTGAGAACAAAAAGCAGTATTAAAAACCCAACGCCCTGGACTATAACAGACTTAAAATTTATTCCAAGGGTATTTAAAATGTCCAATGAAATCTCCTCCTACATCAATTCTTACTTGATAGCGTGTTGAATTACCTCTAAAACAGCTTCCGTCTTCGGCAATTTTCCAAGAAGGATAAAAGACACCATCAATGAATAAATCGTCAGAGATTCAATAAACGCAAGACCAACAAACATAACCAATTGTATCTTCCCCGCCATGTCAGGCTGTCTGGCCATACCATTTGCCGCACCATAAACTGCAATTCCCTGTCCAATACCGCACCCAAAGGCAGCGATAGCCAATAATGACACTGCAATAGCTAATAAAGCAAAATATACCACCTATACCCCTCCTTCTAAAAAAAGTAATTTAAAATACAGATATCACCAACTTCAATCGCAATCTTTTTCTGATTGCAGCACAACTTTCTTCTCCTCTTTTTCCCGCACTATACTATTCATCTTATGTAACAAAACACTCTATGCAGAGCGCGATAAGAAGCAGAAAATACCCGTTATTTCGCGCTCAACTGAAGAACTATCTCCGCGGCAGACGAAAGTAATTCTTCGTTTGAAGTATTCTTCCTGAATATTTTAAGAACCTCCTCAGATTTAGGCAGTTTTCCAAACAGCATAAACGATATCATTAGAGAATAAATCGCAAGAGACTCAATAAAGGCAATTCCGATTATCATTGCCAACTGCACCTTCGCCGCAACCGAAGGCTGCCGCGCCATACTTTCAACGGCGCTGCTCACCACTTTTGCCTGAGCGAGAGCACAACCAAACGCTGCAACTGCAACTACAGGAATTCCAATCACTAATGCTACAAAATAATCCATTTCACTACTCCTTTTATTGAAAATTTGAACCATTTAAAAATAGCATCAAACTCTTATTGGAGAGATAAAAAATGAAAACCAGAACCCACTGCGCAGTTGCAGATTAACTTAATGATGTTCTTCTTCATCGTGGATGCCAATAGCCCCTGCAATGTAAAAACTCGCCAGAAGCGCAAAAATCATCGCCTGGATAGTGCTTCCAAGTAAAGCAAGAAATACCATTGGCAGATGTATCGGTAACGGTATAAAACCAAGCAGAAAGGGAGCAAACCCGATAAATATCGCAATCACCGTATCCTCACCCAGGATGTTTCCAAAGAGTCGCATGGATAACGACAGGGGACGGGAAAGCACTTCCTGCATTATATGCAGCGGAAAGGTAAGTGGTGCAAGCCATACAGGTTTACCCACCATATGCTTAAGATAACCAAAAACTCCCTTGCTCTTTATCCCTTGATACTGCGTTGCAAAGAAAACAATAAGCGCAAGTGCAACTGTTGTGTTTAAATTACTCGTAGGTGAATGGAACAGGGGTATCTGCCCCAACATGTTCATGCAAAATATATAAATAAAGAACGTGCCAATAAAAGGTATAAAACGCTCTGCCACCCGCCCCATCTGTGATTTTGTAAAATTTTCCAGCCCTTCAACTATAAGTTCCAACAGGGACTGAATCCTCCCGGGCACCATCCGTAATTTCCGGGTTGCCAGAAGGGAAAATAGTCCCAGAAAAATGATTATCAACGCAGACATCACTATCGGTACCCACTCATGTTTTGTCAAACCAAAAAACTGACTGTGTGCGTCCGATGGAATAAAATCTAAAAATGATGGCAATTCGGTGGAAGTACCACCATCGCCGCCGTGACCTTCAGCAGACACTCTCCCTTGCTCCTTTCGATATGAATTCTATTTTAAACCTAAGCTGGCATAGCCAGAACCAAACAAGCACTAAAAGCGAAATACGAAAGAGAAACCACAGATTATACCGATTTCGTCGTTAGCTCAGCCGAACGATTCCAGAGATTAAAGAAACGGCACAAGCTTATAATTGACCAATTTCACCGTTAAATATTTTGCCAAAAAATGCAAAGAAATTACTAATCTGACAAGATACTAACCATTCACCTTTTCGTAAGGGAATTTTACCCTATTGTTCAATTGCCTTACGAACAAGCTCCCCAATATTTTCAGCATTATTACGGCCATTACCATGCTTAGTCCTATAAACAGAGCGATTATATTGACCTCTAAAAAGACGCATGCAAAAAAAAGCATCCCCCCCGCTATGAAATACTTCGCAATACTCACCTTGAGGATAAACCCCTTTATTTGCGCCCTTTTTTTCTCAACACCAAAACGTATTCCCCACCACGACATTTTAAACAACAACAAACTAATGAAACACCCTATTGCAACACTTAACGTCAATTTTGCGGACATATAAGAAAACGAACCCGCTATTATAATCAGCGATAAATAAAATGACATCTGGAAGACTCTCCCGGGAAATCCTTCATCCAGAGAAAGAGTATCAGTTTTCTCGTCCTGCAGACTTGTTCTCGTTTTCATCAGATATTTTTTTTATTACTTGAAAAAAGTTAATAAAACTGCCAATAGCACCCCAAAACAGAAAAATCATTAGAAACCATGGAGCGGTTCCATATCTTTTGTCAACATAAGTACCCAGGAAATATCCACCGGCCAAAGCGCCCGCCGTTGTAAATCCGAAACTCCCAACCAGACCTATTATTCTGTATGTCTCAGGGTCTTTCTTAATAAAAAACAAGATAGCTCCTATTGGGAAAAATATCTTTCTATCGCCTGCTTAATGTGCATTGCCACTTTTGATTGTGAATCGACAATATTTAAATACAAAGAGGCGCTTTTCGGCTGACATATCCCCATAATCAATCGTTCTTCATGTTCTTCTGAATAATCGCAAACAAGCCTGCTTATGCTATCATATTTATCGCACACATGTTTTCTCAACAACTCATTTTTTGTCAAAATAGCATCCTTAGCAGTTTTTAACACATCCAATGTCTCTTTAAATAATTGTGTCACTTCATTTGCAGCCTTATCGCCAAAGAGTAATTTCTCATTTATTTTGACCCGAATGTGACGTATCATGTTATCCATTACATCCGTGGCCATCTCTATGTGTCCCACTACGACTGCCAGAGTTTTAAACCGGTTTTTCTCAGATTCGTCATTTTTATTAACACCGCTTAACATGCTTACCGTCTCATTTTCTTCGTCATGCACCAATCTGCTGATTCTCTGTGCATCATCAAGCAATTCCACTTTATTTTTCAAGAACCCCAGCATGCACAAATTTAAAACAGACTCGGCATTTAAACACATAGAACTTATCCGTTCCAATATCACTTTCGCGTCGTCATTTACATTTGTCATATCAAAACCTTTTTTCCCAACTCTTTGATTTTCGGATATAACCGCATATAAAGATTTTCATAGCGTTTTCACCACTTCGCCAAACGCGGCAATGGTATCATTTATCTCTTTCTCGCCATGCACGGTCGAAACAAAAACCGCTTCAAACTGCGAAGGGGCAAAGTAAAATCCACGCTCAAGCATACCGTGAAAAAACTTTGCGTATCTGCCAGTATCGCATAGTTTTGCAGTAGCATAATCAACCACCGGTTTGCTTGTAAAAAAGGTGCACAACATAGACCCTACCCTGGTATGATATGCAGGAATATTGGCATCATTGCATACCTTCTCCATACCAGCCGCTAATTGTTTTGACCTTTCTTCCAAGCCTTTATAAACAGCATTGTCTTTTAATATTTCCAAAGTAGCAATCCCCGCAGTCATCGCTACGGGATTACCTGATAAGGTACCGGCCTGATACACGGGGCCTACAGGAGATATGCCATCCATAATTTCTTTTTTACCGCCGTATGCACCAACAGGAAGCCCTCCCCCTATAATCTTCCCCAGCGTAGTCAGATCAGGTGTAATGTTGTAAAGCGCCTGCACGCCGCCATGCGCAACCCTGAAACCGGTCATTACCTCATCGAAGATGAGGACAATACCATATTTTTTCGTTATTTCCCTTAATCCTGCCAGATAATTCTTCGCCGGCGGAACGACGCCCATGTTTCCGGCGACTGCCTCCACAATAATACATGCAATTTCATTACCTCTCCTGGAACAAACCTCATTTACCGCATCAATGTTATTGTAGGGAAGGGAAATGGTATGTTTTACAAAATCGCCGGGAATCCCGGGACTGTTTGGCATGCCTAATGTTGTGGCGCCGGAACCGGCCTGTACCAGCAAACTATCCACATGCCCATGGTAACAACCCTCGAACTTAATAACCTCATCGCGTTTTGTATGTCCCCTGGCGAGACGGATTGCACTCATAGTTGCTTCTGTGCCGGAGTTCACCATCCTGATCTTTTCGATAGACGGCATCGCTTCCTTCACAAGTTTTGCCAGTTGTATTTCAAGTTCCGTTGGAGCGCCGTAGCTGGTGCCATTCGCAACCGCTTCGTTTACCCTTTTTACAATTCTCGGGTCAGCATGGCCAAGAATCAGAGGTCCCCATGAACCAACATAATCTACATACCTATTGCCGTCTATATCGGTAAGGCAACACCCCGAACCGGACTTTATAAAGATAGGCGTGCCGCCCACGCCACCAAAAGCCCTCACCGGGCTGTTTACTCCGCCAGGTATGACACTCTGCGCATCCAGAAACGCCTTTTTTGATTTCTCAGTAATTATCTTTGACATATATAACCTAATCTTTGTATATAAGTATAAATTCTTATCTCTAAAGCTGAAATCTTGGAAAGCGGGAATCATAGCAAAACATATTTTTTTTGTCAACTATTATTGCGTATAACCCATGAGAAAAATCATAAGTATCGCTGTTTTAATTTCCGGCAACGGTAAAACGTTGCAAAATTTTATCGACTGCATAAAGTCTGGCTCGTTGCCTGCTAAGATTCAAATAGTCATCAGCAGCAACCCTGATGCAAAAGGGCTGGAACGTGCAAAGATAAATGCTATTCCTACTGCAGTAGTTTCCCGTTCTTCATACAAAGACGTCAATTCGTTTAGCGAAGCAATTACCAAAAAACTGGAGGAATACCCTATCGAGCTAATCACCCTTGCGGGTTTTATGCATTTATATAAAATTCCGGATACATATTCCGGCAGGGTAATGAACGTCCACCCCGGCCTCATTCCAGCTTTCTGCGGACATGGATATTACGGGCATAAAGTGCATGAGGCGGTTATCGGGTATGGCGCAAAAGTATCCGGGTGTACCGTACATTTTGCGGATAACGTGTATGATAATGGCCCCATTATCATACAGAGGACTACGCCCGTATTTGACGACGACACGCCGGATACACTTGCTGAACGGGTTTTTAAGGAAGAATGTACCGCATACCCTGAAGCAATCCGCCTGTTCGCTGAAGGCAGATTAAAGAGAGAGGGCAGAAGGATAGTTATACTAAAAAAAGAGTAAAGGAGTCGGATAATTATGACAAAAACAAGATGGAACTATATTATTCCCTTTATCATAATCATAGCATTAAATCTCTGCGGTTTAAAAATATATGGTTTTGAAGTCAGTACCACAAATAAAGGAAAAGAAATAAAATGGAAAAAAGATACGGTAACGTATCTTATCAACACTACTGACGGCCCTTCCGGCAGCCTTGACGCTATATTGGCGGCAATGCAGACATGGACAGACGTTGACACATCTACATTTGTATTCATTGATGGTGGCACAACCTCAAAAAAAAACCACGGCGAACCAGACGGCATTAATATTATTGATTTTGGAACTATTAAGGAAGAAGGGGTATTGGGGCAAAACTCTTTCTGGTTTTATACGTCCGGAGAAATGTTTGACAGCGATATACGTTTTAACACCAAAAATACCTGGAGCACAGACGGCTCGTCAGACAAATTTGACGTGCAGAATATAGGCACGCATGAACTCGGTCACTCCCTCAGTTTGGCGGATCTTTATAGCAACAGCGATTCTGAAAAGACGATGTATGGCTATGGTTTCGCCGGCGATACCAGCCAAAGGACGCTGCACCAGGACGACATGGATGGGATTACCTACTTGTATCCCTCTACGAAGAACAGCAACATCTCCGGTACGATAATTGACATTGAAGGAACACTACTGGAAAAAGTTAAGCTGCGGCTGAAAAAGGGAAGCAAAACAAAAAAGAAAACAAAATCAGACGAAAACGGTTACTTTGAATTTACCAATTTAAAAGGCGGTTCCTACAAAATTATCGCAAGGAGAAGCGGCTATAAAAAATCAAAGACAGCGGTAGAACTTGGTGAAGCAGAAGAGAAAGAAATTGAAATCATAATGGATGAAAAATAAACATTAATAACATTAACAATGAAAAATACGATTATCCTATTTCTTTTTATTCTGCCCCTGTTTGCTGCCTTCCCCCCTCAATCAGCGCTACCCGAAGATAACATATCTCAACAATCGATATTGCAAAATCAATTTATGGAAGAGTTAAAATGGTTGCAGGAAGAAAGTGTTGTTTCCACCGCATCACGCCGTGAGCAGAAAGTTTCAGAAACACCTGCGGCAGTCTTTGTCATTTCACAGGAAGATATACGCCGTTCAGGCGCAAACAGTATTCCTGAAGTACTCCGGATGGCGCCAGGGGTACACGTTGCACGGATTGATGCAAATAAATGGGCAATAACGATGAGGGGCTTTAATAACCGGTATGCCGATAAATTACTTGTTTTAATTGACGGACGCACAGTTTACACCCCCCTGTTTTCGGGAACATACTGGGATGTTCAGGACACAATGCTGGAAGATATAGAACGTATCGAAGTTATCCGAGGTCCTGGAGGCGCGTTGTGGGGCGCCAACGCCGTTAACGGAATTATAAACATCATCACAAAAAGCGCAAAAGACACCCAGGGCGGACTCTTCACTGGAAGCGCAGGCAGCGAAGAACGGGGCATGGGAGGGCTTCGCTATGGCAGCAAGATAGGCGGGAATGCCTATTTCCGCATCTATTCAAAATATTTCAACCATGACGATTTCGTTCTTGAATCAGGTGACAGCGCAAACGATAGCTGGGAGTCTGCACGTGCCGGTTTCAGGGTTGACTGGGATTACTCAAGTAAAGATGTGTTAACATTTCAAGGCGATATTTACACGGGTGATGAAAGCGAAAGGAATAATTTCAGACAGAGTTCTGACATCTATGTATCAGGCGGTAATTTACGGGCCAACTGGAAACATGCCATTTCGGACACTTCAGACATGATGTTGCAGATATATTATGACAGAACGAACCGCATAACTACAAGCATTGAGGAAGAACGCGACACCTTTGACATTGATTTTCAACATAGTTTGCGTCTTACCGGCTGGAATGAATTTATATGGGGACTTGGATATCGTTACACGCAGAACGACACCGAAGACGATGACGGATTATTGCTTGATCCTCAAAACAGGGAAAACAACTTATTCAGCATGTTTCTGCAGGATGAATTTTCCTTTTTCGAAGATACGGTGAAGGTTACCTTCGGAACCAAGTTTGAGCACAATGATTACACCGGGTTTGAAATACAACCAAGTTTAAGGGTACTCTGGGCATTTACATATACCCAAACGGTATGGGCTGCCGTTTCACGAGCGGTGAGAACCCCTTCCCGTGTTGAATCGGATATAATAATTGATTATTCACCCTATTATTACTTTACCGGCAACGATGACCTGGATGCTGAAAATCTTTTGGCCTATGAAATAGGATACCGCATTCAGTTTTCAAAAAAACTTTCACTGGATATTGCCACGTTCTACAACATGTACGACAGCATAATAAACGATGTTAACGACGAAACGTTTGAAAATATTTTTGACGTAGAAAGTTATGGCATAGAAACAACCTTAAACTGGCAAATAACCAATCAATGGAGATTAGTCCAAAGTTATACCTATTTTGATATTGATTCTACTAATTTTACCTCAACTGATCCCCTGTCAGACCCTCATAGTCAATTCAATATCCGTTCATTATTAAACCTGCCGCACAACATGGAACTCGACGCAGCCCTCTTTTATGTTGACAGTTTTACCAGTCTTGACAGAAATATTAATGACTATGTTCGTTTTGACGTCAGACTCGGATGGCACATCACAAAATACCTTGAAGCAAGCCTCGTGGGAACAAATTTACTTGACGATAACCACCTTGAATACAATGCCAGATCGGTAGCGCCTACCGAAATAGAACGCGCTGTGTATGCAAAATTAACATGGAGATTCTGATGTATTATTACAAAAGCGTCTATTTCCATGTAACACAAGCATCCTGGTTGTAATATTTAATATCCAGGCAGGCAGCCTGCCTCTATACACCCATGCACGCTGACAGGGAAGCATGGGGCAATTTTAAGCCCAAATAATTATTTATTAAAAAAAATCGGGAATGCCCCCGTCTAAAATTTTATAATACGCTACATGATCAAATCTGCCTTTTTGCAAATAACGATTACCAGAGAACCTTCCTTTCTTTTTTCCGTAAAAGCATCCCTTATTTATCTGATATTGTTAATTTTTCTTCTGTTAATACCTTTTCACACCGGGCTTACGGCCTTTGGCGAATCAAAGTGTACGATATATTTTTATAACCCGGAATCAAATATCGACAACTATGCCTCTCTGAAAACAAAATTCGACCTGTACTTAAAAAAGATCGGCCCATACCAGTTTCAACCCTTCAGCGATAGAAAAACTTTTGAGAACAAAACCAGAGGTCAGCATAATTGCATTTTTATCCTCTCAAGCTGGTATTATAAAGAATTAAGGCATTTTACCTCTCTTAATCCCGTGCTCATTGGCACATTAGATGGCAATTCTATACAAAAAAAGGTGCTTATCGCCAAGAAAAACATCGATTCCCTGTCAATGCTGAAGGGCAGCAGCGTTGCTTCTTCAGGCAGTAAAGAATACACGGTAAAATTTCTCCAGTCGATGCTGACTGGAAATGACAAAAACATTCCGGAAACACTTCAAATTCTCAATGTTCCCAAGGATATTGATGCGCTTATCTCTGTTGGTTTTGGCCTCGTCCAGGCAGCATTGACCACTGAATACAGCATTGAGATGCTTGCGGACATAAATAATGGATTATATAAAAACCTTTCCGTTCTTGCGGTAAATGAAAAATCCCTGCTCCCGGTTGTGGCAATACCGACAGAATACGGTAAGGGGACGACGGAGTTGCTGGAAATAATTAAAACTATGGGGGAAACGCCTGAGGGAAAAAGTAATCTTCAGATGTTTGGAATTGATGGCTGGAAAATGCCCGATGAAAGTGATTTGGAGTTATTGCGTTAACGGGTAGAACCCTCCTACCTGAAGAAGAGAGAGAAACCACATATAGAAAGTATTTCATGATCATAACGGTTAAAAATCTGGCAAAAAAGATAAAAAACTGCGCACGTAAAAAAGCGGCTGAAAGGGTTCTCCTTATCACGCTTTCGATGCTGCTGGTTGCGACGGCTTTTCTGGCCGGTATGTTACCGGCAGACGAAAAATGCGGGGCATTGATCATCAATTCCAATGAGTCGGTAAAAAAATATTCCATGATACAAACCGTATTTAAAACTCATTTTGATGGCGCAGTTGCAGAAATTGATATAGGGAGTAACTGGCTTGATGAAAAGGCCTTAGAAAAAACGCTATTAAACAAAAACCCCGATATGATTTTTTCTATAGGTTCAAAGGCTTACCTTCTGGCATGCAGGGTTGCGAAAGACGCCAATATCATTTACTCTTTGGGTATTAACTGGCAGCGTTTCGCGATAACCGACAAAACATATGTTATCGCCAGCGAAGTACCTCCCCTTACAAACGCAATGATGTACCGCTATTTCTTTCCTGACATAAAAACGGTGGGCATTCTCTATAGCAAAAACCACAATAAAGAATGGTTCGGGGCAGCGGTTACCGAAGCCAAACAAGCCGGAATCCAAATTATAGGGAAGTCTATCGCAAAAGAAAAGGAGGTAAACAATGCGCTCAACTACCTACTGCCAAAGGTTGATGCACTCTGGTTAATTTCAGACCCCGTTATTCTTTCCGGTATGGCACAGGTGAAAGAAATCTTTGCTCAATGCGATGCAAGAAAAATACCTGTCTTTTCCTATGACCAACTCTTTACAGATTTCGGCGCATCGTTTATTATTTCGGCGGATGTCGCCACAATGGGAAAACAAGCCGCTAAAATAGCGCAAAATCTTTTATCAAACAAGGGCGCTGTCGAAAAGGTACAAAATCCGGCGGGCACTTATATAGCCATAAACGTTAAAAAACTGGAACTGTATGGCATAAAACTGAATACAAAGGCGTTTTCCTCTGTGAATGAGTTTATTGAATAAATAACATATGACAATGAATATCCGGACAAGAAACAGTATAAAATGGAAACTCCTTATCACAATGCTGGGGTTGATTATTGGTCTTCTGACAATATTGACCCTTGTTCAGATTTATTCTCAAAAGGAAATATTGACAGGGGAACTTGAACAACGGATTGAGTTAATAAAGGATAATCTGCGCAAGCAGGGAAAAACCCTTTCCGACAATCTGGCGTTTCAGGTGGAAGATGCGCTTGCATCATTTAACCTCCTTGATATCTTCAGCAAGACTAATAAAGCCGTGAGGGAAAATACCGATTTGAAATATATCATCCTCGCCGATTTAAAAGGTTTTGCACTCATTCACACATTAAAACCAGAACTGAATGACAGTATCCTCTCAGGCGGTGACGATACATTTGCGATAGCTCAAAAAAATGCAACCATCAATGAGTTTGAAAAAGACGGGACACCCTATATGGAATTTATCGTGCCCATTCACGTCAGCGCTGATCAGTGGGGAGCATTGCGGCTCGGATATTCACTGGAAAACCTCTACCAGATACTCTCCGCTTCACGTCACAAAATTAAAGAGCAGATATTCAACATTATAATACGTTCCGGTCTGACGACTATCGTCTTTATTGCGATCGGTTCATGCCTGGTGCTTTTTCTTTCTTCCCGGCTCGCACAACCGCTTATAAAACTTGCGCAAATGGCACAAGAACTTGCAAATGGAAATTTTTCCGTTTCAGAAAACAGCATCCTTAACTCGAAAGATGAAATTGGCGTGCTCGCACAAACATTCTCCATCATGTCAAAGGAGCTAAAGAACTACTATGAAATACTGGAAGATTACAGCCATTCGCTGGCAATGCGGGTGGAAGAACGGACGGCGGAACTGCTGAAATCAAATAACCTTTTAAAGCAGGAAATCGATGAACGCCATCGGATTGAAGCGGAACTGGAAAAAGCCAGGGAAGCAGCAGTCGCCGCCAATAATGCCAAAAGCGAATTTCTTGCCAGCATGAGCCATGAAATCCGCACCCCCATGAACGCTATTATAGGCATGTCAGACTTATTATGGGAAACAACGTTGACGCCCAAACAGTCTGAATACGTTAAGGTGTTCCGCAACGCAGGGGAAAATCTCCTCCAGATAATCAACGACATCCTTGATCTTTCCAAGGTAGAGGCAGGGCAAATCACCATTGAACACATTGAATTTAATCTGCGTGAACAAATAGAAAAGACGTGCGAAGTCATGGCGTTCCGCGCCCACGAGAAAGGCCTCGAATTGAACTGCCATTTAGCCGAGGATATTCCTACTTCTTTCATCGGCGACCCGGTGCGTTTGCATCAGATACTAACAAACTTAATTGGAAATGCCATTAAATTTACCAGGACAGGAGAGATTCTTCTGACGGGAAAACGTAATAAACTGCCCGGCAAAAAAGGCATGCTGCTTTTTTTGGTTTCTGATACCGGAATAGGCCTTCCGGAAGAAAAGCAAAGTATTATTTTTAATATTTTTTCACAGGTGGATTCTTCCACTACGCGCCAATATGGTGGAACAGGGCTGGGACTTGCAATCTGCAAACGCCTGGTTGAATTAATGGATGGAGAAATCTGGGTAGAAAGCACCCCGGGCAAAGGAAGCACCTTTTATTTTACCGTAACCTTTGATGTTCATCCTAAACCTCAGGAACAAAAAGAAATACCGTTATCGGGCGCTGAAAAACCTTACGTCCTGATAATAGACGACAATGCCACAAACCGCATGATATTACGTGATATGCTGCACGGATGGGATATTCCCGTCGCCGAAGCAGAAGGCGGAGAAAATGGTATAAACGAACTCAAACGGGCAAGGAACGCCGGAACACCTTACAACCTCCTTCTCCTTGATTGTCGCATGCCCGGCATGGACGGGTTTCAGATTGCGCGTTCCGTCAAGAACGATCCGGAGCTTGCCGGTCTGATTATTATGATGTTCACCTCTGACAATAAAAGCGGGGATGTGGCAAGGGCAAAAGAATTAGGAATAACCACATATCTGGTGAAACCCATCAAAAGACATGACCTTCTCACCAGCATTAACGCCGTCATAGACCCACAAAAGACCATACCGTTTACCGGGCCGGCATCTCGCACCGTTATTCAAATACCTGAAAGCGTTCCCACCCGGCAGCTCTTGCTGGTTGAAGATTACTATCACAACCGGGTACTGATACAAGCCTATCTTAATAAAACAAACTTTAAAGTGGACGTGGTGGAAAATGGACTTGAATGTCTGGAAAAATTTAAAAACGAAAAGTACGATCTTGTATTAATGGATATACAAATGCCCGTAATGGATGGTTATACCGCAACAAGGGAAATAAGAAGATACGAAATGGAACTCGGGCTGAAAGCAACGCCTGTTATTGCATTAACAGCTCATGCATTTAAAGGAGATGAACAAAAAAGCATCGACGCCGGGTGCAATTGCCACCTGATTAAGCCAATAAAAAAACAAACGCTTATCGACGCCATACATAAATATGTCCCTTTGCATGCAAATTACACACCGGCGACAGACGGAGAAAAAGCGGCATTTTCAGCAGGTAAGGTTACGAATGAAATTACTGTTGAAAATAAATTATTTGTTTCAATTAATCCGATATTTAAAAATGTTACTCCTGAATTTATTGAAGACGTACGAAGCGATATAATGACGATGACTGCCGCATTACAGAACACAGACTACAAAACAATCGAAACACTGGCGCACCGGTTAAAAGGGGCAAGCGGAGGCTATGGTTTTGACGAACTTACCGACATGGGGAAATTCCTTGAAATAAGCGCTAAAAACAGACACGTAGCAGAAATGCAGAAATGGATTCACGCAATGTCACAGTACATTGAACAAGTGGAGATTGTCTATGAATAACACGATACCGGGAACATTTTAATTTTTTGGGAAAAAAATTACCTATAGGGGCTATGATTTGTAATAGCAAGGCATGCCTTGCCGTTACAAGAAAAATGTTTTATTCCTGATTAATACGAGAAAAGGCCTTGTTTCACTCTTATAATTCCGATACCATAAAAATCCGGTTACGGTATAATAATGTTTTTTAAACATATATAATGACTATTTGAAGGTCAGTTTGAACAGTTTTAAATTTGGGGGAAAATTATGAAAGACGAAGAACTCTTAAAACGCATTACCTTCGATTCTTTAATTTTCAACGGAAAGCCAATTATTCGCGGAATGCGGATAGCTGTTGAACATATACTTGGAATGCTTGCCAGCGGTTCAACAATTGAAGAACTATTAGAAGGCTATCCCTTTTTGGAAAAAGAAGATATCCAGGCATGTTTGATCTATGCATATCGAATGGTTGCTCATGATAGGATTGAACCAGCCCTGGTAAAGAATTGACCATGCAATTTTTACTTGACAGTTGTATTTCAAGTTTTGCGGTAAGAGATCTAAGAAGCGCAAATTATAATGCTTTATGGATACCTGAGGGTGGTGAGGATCCTGGAGACGAAGTGATTATGAGGAGGGCGCTTGATGAAAACCTGATACTGGTTACAGCAGATAAGGATTTTGGAGAACTTATTTTTATCTATAATAAACCTCACCCGGCAATAATAAGATTGGTAGATATTCCCGCCAAAGACCAGGGGAAAATACTACTGCGATTAATAGAAAAGCATAAAGACATTCTTGAAAAAAAAGTAATAATTACAGTTGACAGATATCGTGTTCGCATACGTATAAACGAATGACCCATTGTTAAGAAACAAGTATAAATTGTCTATGAATAACCCGATACTCGTCGTTGACGACTCCAAACACGTACAAAGACAGATAGAAATATTTTTAATACCGGAAGGATTTTCACGATTATTTTTTGTCAATTCCGCTCAGGAAGCATTTCATTTATTGGGTTTGGATGATGAAAACTCAAAAAATAGAAAATGTGAAATTGATTTAATCCTTATGGATATTAACATGCCAGGTACAAACGGAGTGGAAGCCTGCCTGAAAATAAATGCAACAAGGCATTTAAAAAATATTCCAATCATAGTGATAACGGCGGAGGATACGGATGAAGGATTAAAACAGGCATTTGGCGCCGGTGCGATAGACTATATAAAAAAACCTTTAAATCCGGTCGAATTAATCGCACGGGTGAGTTCTGTACTTAAATTAAAAAAAGAAATGGATGAGCGCGAAAACAGAGAGAAAGAACTGCTTACGCTTGCGCAGGTGCTGGAAAAAACAAACCAGGAATTACAACAGGCAAATGAAAAGCTTCATCAGCTCTCGCGGACCGATAGTCTGACAGGACTCGCTAACAGGCGCTTTTTCGACGAAATGCTGCACAATGAATGGAAACAATCCGTCAGATTGGCAAAACCGCTATCCCTATTGATGATTGATATTGATTTCTTCAAAAACTATAACGATACCTACGGCCATCAGAAAGGTGATGAATGCCTTAAACGAGTATCAATGGCCATCCTCAGCGCCCTGAAAAGAGAGTGCGACATAATTGCACGTTACGGCGGAGAGGAGTTTGTCGCCCTGCTTTCTGATACAGATGAAAGCGGTGCCGTTATGGTTGCAAAGGCAATGCAATCGAATATTGAGGCGATGAACATACCCCACAAAGATTCCAATGCCAGCGGCAGAATCACCGTAAGCATTGGCATTTCAAACGAGGTTCCAAGCGCCGCCTCGTCTCCCGAAAAGTTAATTTCCAAAGCAGACAAAGCGCTTTATCTTGCAAAATACGAAGGACGCAATCTTATTAAATGGTAGATTATTATGAATTTTGAACTAAACGCAATAGTCATGCCCAACGGCACTTTACAGTTGGAGTGGAATGAAGTAAAGGAAAGGATAGACAAAAATCAACAACTGCTGCAAAATGAGATACACAGCCGTTTTAAAACCGATTTTAAATCCTTCCTTTTATTCCTTAGCTTTTCAGACCAATCCATCCCGCTCTCACCATCCCTTGATTACTGGCGATATTTCACTTCTGAATTTTCAAATAAGCTGCGCCATATACCCGATCTTGAAACTATCAGAAACAACATAGCCATTCCATTAGGGAAAGAAGATATTGCTGAGATGCTGATTCGTGCCCCACTCATGACGGGTTTCGAGTACCTTAACGCCGAACTTCTTAAACTGCTTTGGCATATGCTCAATGCGCAATTTCAATACGAAATCAGTATTTACCGGGGAACGGTAGAGGATTTCATCCATACCTACAGCCCTGATTTACATATTGTCGGACGCATTTATTTTCATCTCGTTGAAAATAAACGGCAGGATTATCCCTTTGCTTTTCTCGCCACCTATTCCACCCAAGGCGACAAACAGGGCAAATCAAAACACCTCCCCTTAAAATACGCATTGACGGAATATGGAGGGAACAATGAAAAACTGCTGGACCTTCTTTCCACCGTACACCTTGCGGCAAAAGAAAGCGATCTGATCTCCCATCTCGTTGACTCCGGCGAACTGTTTCATCCACTGGCATGGGACGAAAAGGAAGCGTACCGCTTTCTGAAAGAAATTCCCACATATGAAAAATACGGTATCCTGTGCCGTATCCCCAACTGGTGGAAATCTGCATCATCTCCGCTTAAGGTAAACATTCAGTTAGAGGGCAAAAAAGAAACCTTTCTTGGAATGGACTCACTACTCGATTTCAACGTCAACCTGCTTCTTGGCGATACGCCTGTTACCGAAGAGGAGGCAAGAAGGCTGCTGGCGGAGACTGACGGTCTGGCATACATCAAGGGCAAATGGGTTGCCGTTGACGCCGAAAAGCTTGAACAGGTTCTTCACGCCTATGAGAACGCCCGCAAATTAACGGAAGATAAGCATTTCAGCCTGCGGGACGCACTAAGGCTGCAACTGAACCCGAACAATTTGCTTGGTTTGACTGAAAATGATGACAATATTGAAGTATCAAACGGAAAGTGGCTGGAGCAAGTAATGGAAAAACTGGCAAACCATGACTTGATTCCCCCGGCATGTTTGGATCACACCTTTAAGGCACAGCTCAGACCCTATCAGGAAAAAGGTGTTAATTGGCTTTGTTTTCTGGATTCCCTGCACTTCGGGGCATGCCTGGCTGATGATATGGGGCTTGGCAAGACGATACAAATACTGGCATTTCTGCATCTTCTGAAGAATAAAAAAAAGAAAAACGCCAGTCTGCTGATAATCCCAGCATCCCTCATATCAAACTGGAGCAATGAAATAAACCGTTTTGCGCCCGATCTGAACTATTTTGTCGCCCATCCGGAAGCACACAAAGATAAAAAATTTGAGGTAAAAGATGAAGAATCGCTCAACAAACTTGATCTTGTAATCACTACATACACCCTTGTACAAAAATATGAATGGCTGAAAACATATGTATGGCATTATGTAATCCTGGACGAAGCACAGGCAATTAAAAATCCAGGCACAAAACAGACACGTAATATAAAAACATTACAATCACAAAATAGAATTATCATGACAGGAACTCCAGTTGAAAACCGGCTGTCTGATCTGTGGTCATTGTTTGATTTTCTGAACCCCGGCCTGCTCGGAAACGCAAAAGAGTTCAGCGAATTTGCGGGCAGCGTTAAAAAGAATCACACCGGATACACCCGGTTAAAGAAGATCATCAGCCCGTATATTTTAAGGAGATTAAAGACCGACAAAACGGTCATTTCCGACCTGCCGGAAAAGGTTGAAATGTACACCTATGCCGGGTTAAGCAGAAAACAGATCGTCCTGTACCAAAACACCGTTAAAGAACTGTCGAAAAAACTTGAAGCGACAGAAGGCGTTCAGCGAAGGGGTCTTATTTTGGCGTCATTAATGAAATTTAAGCAGCTTTGCAATCACCCTGACCAGTTTCTTGGAACAGGCGGATATGAGGAAGCCGACAGCGGAAAATTTATGCGGCTGCGTGAAATTTGCGAAACGATCTATGAAAAGCGGGAGAAGGTATTAATCTTCACCCAATTTAAAGAAATAACCGGCCACCTGCACGCATTTTTGAAAACAATATTTGGACGCGAAGGACTGGTAATGCACGGGAGCGTCTCCGTTGGCATGAGGAAAAATATTGTGGAACAATTTCAGAACCGGGAGTATATTCCTTATATGGTATTGTCGCTAAAGGCGGGAGGCGTCGGGTTAAATCTGACAGAGGCAAATCACGTCATCCACTTCGACAGATGGTGGAATCCCGCGGTTGAGAACCAGGCGACAGACCGGGCGTTTCGCATCGGACAGAAAAAGAACGTTATCGTGCATAAATTCATAACAAAGGGAACTATTGAGGAAAAAATCAATGATATGTTGCGTGAAAAAACAAAATTAACGACAGACGTTATACAAGTCACCGGCGAGTCCATGATAACAGAAATGGAAAATAAAGCGCTGGTTGACCTTTTCAAATTAACATTATAATGGAGGAAAGAGGCAATTATGAGTTACTGGGGATTCCCAAGATATGTTTCCGTTGGGGAAAAACAGCAGAGAGCAAAAAGGAAGTTAGAGCAGTTGATGAAGAAAAACAAAGATATAAAGCCCGTGATACTGGCGGGTAATACCCTTGCAAAAACGTGGTGGGGAAAGGCATGGAACAAAAATTTAGAAGGATACGCCGACTACAGCAACCGTATCGGAAGAGGAAGAAGCTACGTGCGCTGCGGCTCAGTACTTGACCTTCAGATACGCGAAGGCATGATAACCTCACTTGTACAGGGGTCAGATTCAAGCCCCTATTCCATAAAAATAACAATAAATATGCTTGAAAGAAACATCTGGGAAGAGGTAAAGGATTTTTGCAAAGGCAAGCTTGATTCGATGCAGGAGCTTTTGATGGGAAAGTTCCCAAAAACATTAGACGAGCTTTTTACCGCTCATGGGAAAGGGCTGTTCCCATCTCCGAAAGAAATAAAATTTGACTGTAGCTGTCCCGACTGGGCAAGCATGTGCAAACACATTGCGGCTACCCTTTATGGGGTAGGGGCAAGGCTTGATGACGACCCGAATTTATTCTTCCTGCTCCGAAAGATCGAAATTGACGATTTGATATCGGAAACGGTCAAAGATAAAACGGAAGAATTACTTACACGGGCAAAGAGAAAAAGTTCCCGAATCATTGAAGACCAGGATTTGTCATCCGTTTTTGGTATAGAGATGGACACCACACCTGATACAAAAGCAAAAACAAAGGCGAAAATTAAAGGTAAAGATGTTGCGCAAAAGAAGGCAAGCACCGCTACAAAAACAAGCAAGGTCAGCACAAAAAAACCCGCTAAAAAATCTATAAGCACAGGGAAAAAGAAGGCCGCCTTAAAATCTGCAAAGAAAACCTCAAAGGCAAATACAGTGAAAAAACCGGTACAAAAGGCCGTCAAAAAGACACCTGCCAAGAGCAAAAAAACCACTAAAAAGACCATCAAAAAGAAATAACACTACAGCGACATTTTTCATTTCAGATGTTGCAGCAATTTTTTTGTACACTTCCTATGAAGATGAAAGAAACAACCCTGACAGGGTTCCCGGCGGGTTCAGGTTTACAACCTGAACCCATGAGTTTATGCAGATAATGAGGCCTGTACTGCGGTAAAATTCCAAAGCCCAAATCACTAAATCCCTGGCTCGAAAATAAGACTACAAAAAATAACTCAGGCACAGGTACCGCAATATGATATTGCTATAAAACCATTTTCATCGTTTCTGGGTGTTGGAAATGAAACATGATGACTGTTTGGAATTTATTTGTCATTTGTTCTGTTAATAGAAGGCGGGATTGAAAGTATAAAACGTTTGGTTCAGGTCAAAAACCTGAACCCACGAATGTAGTTTCCATTGCCATTACGTACCCAATCAGATACTTCACTATGTTCAGTACAAGGTTTGGGAACGAGTTGTGCTTCGGTAGTTTAATAGATTACGCTGAATAGTTGCTTCTGTTTTAAAGAACAGAATTTCCGGCCAGATATCCTGTGGAAAATGCTGCCTGAAGGTTAAATCCTCCTGTTGGGCCATCTACATCAAGCACCTCCCCGGCGAGGTATAATCCCTTTATTAACTTAGATTCCATTGTTCGCGATTCAACCTCATCCAGGTCAATTCCACCGCCGGTTATAATAGCTTCTTCAACCGGCCTGTGGGACGATAGGGTAAGGGACAGACCTTTCAACTGGTCCAGTATCTTTTTTCTTTCTTTTGTCGTTATTTGGGAGGCCTTCTTCTTTTCGTCAATTCCGCATATATTCAGTAGTAAAGGAGAAAGTTTTTCAGGAACAAAATACGTAAGGCATGTTTTTATTGCCTTACCGCCGTTAGTATTGATTTTTTTTACCAGTTGTGTGGTTAGCTCGCCAGGCGACATATCTGGTTTGAAATCGATGCTTATTCGTACCGCACCGTTTCCATGATTTTCCATAATACGTTTGCTTATGGAGAGAATCGCCGGGCCGGATATCCCATAATGAGTAAAAAGCGCTTCACCAAAATGTTGCGCGATTTTTCTGCCCTGCCGGCAAGCGGTAATCTGTGCGTTTTTAATCGGAGTTCCCTGCGCTTGTTTCACCCATGCCTCCTCCGTCTCAAAGGCAATTATTGCGGGATATGTCTTGCAAATAGTATGGCCCAGTGAAGAGGCAAGTGTATAGCCATCCCCCGTGCTCCCGGTAGAAGGATAGCTCAGGCCGCCTGTTGCAATCAATACATTGCGCCCCGCTATAAATCCATCCTCTGTTTCCACACCAATCACTTGTTTATTTTTTTCTTTCACGCAGACTATGCGTGAATTTTTCTTAATGGTGATCCGATGTATGCGAAGATACGATAGCAGTGCGTCCAGAACTGATTCTGCCTTTTGGCTTTTTGGATATACACGCCCTTTGCTTTCTTCAATAGTTTCGACACCATAAGAGTAAAGAAATGACCGTAGTTTTTCAGGAGAGAAGATGCCCAATGACGGGCGCATAAATGGCCCCGCCTTTTCATACGCATCAAAAAAAGCGGCAAATGACGCCGTATTCGTCACATTACACCGTCCGGAAGCGCAGAGAAGAAGTTTTTTGCCCGGATGGGCATTCTTTTCGAGAAGGATTACGCTTTTCCCTCTTTCTCCCGCCCGCCCGGCGGCCGTCATCCCTGCAGGGCCTCCTCCAATTACGATAAAATCGTACACATCTGCCATATCACAATTTCACACATATTTTTACAGAAATTTATCGCGAAAAACCTCCTGTGCCAGAAACCTCATTCCCTTTCGTGTGCCAGCCAGGCCATTTCAAATTGATAATTATCAATTATCAATTTGCCCCCCACTACTTCTCTCTTTGCGTCTTTGTGTGAATATTTTCATTCCCATTTATGAACAATAGGATCATGGCTGTTTCATTATTCGATTGCAGATTAAGCTTAGCCGCTCTATGCGTTACTACTTTTTATTTGAAACGCACGATTAACATTTATAGA
The DNA here is from genome assembly GCF_027493735.1 of Candidatus Kuenenia sp. NCBI lineage: Bacteria > Pseudomonadati > Planctomycetota > Candidatus Brocadiia > Candidatus Brocadiales > Candidatus Brocadiaceae > Candidatus Kuenenia > Candidatus Kuenenia sp. Next base: position 52,910 of record NZ_JAOSKF010000019.1, on the reverse strand, counting down.
GCACATTGTGCTCTCTGAAAGAAATGCATTAACAATGCGGGAGGTGTGTTCAATAAAGAGGTATGAAGTGTATTCTTTCTGAAAAAAAACAAATTATTACAGGTGAGGGGGAAATGTGTATTTATCCTGATTTTGGAAATTGTTTACTTACGATGAAACCTCAAAGAAAAAGCCACCTCCGTTACGTGAACGTATCGTCATCTCTCCTACGCAATAAAAATATTTACCTGGTGGTAATTCGGCTACACGCAGCCCTACATTATCCCCAACCCTTGAATAAGTGTCATCCAGTTTATGCAAAACATACTTCATCGAAGGATAAAAAACAATACTTCCCACAGAACCGTTTTTATCAACACGGTAAAGTGACTTACCCATAACCAGCGGATTATCCGTTTGAAAATCAATAATCCTCAGGGTATTCCCGTTAATTTTTGTCGGTGTGCCTTTCACGTAAAACCTTTTTTCTTTACTGGTACTTTCTGAATCATACTTTGCTTCATTTATTTTTACATAATCATCTTTCCCTACAAAAAATAATCCTCCGCCAGGAGGCACCTTCCACAGGGTAATATCATCCAGGGCAATTTCATCAATTACTTCAACCATAAATGAATAACTCAGCGGGACAAATTCAGTTTTTTTGCCATTAATTGAATATTGCCGGGAGAATAAGTTACAGAAAAATTACCGGAAGTATCCGTTGTCGCCATATGTTTTGAGCCATTTGAAGTCACTTCAATATCAGCAAACGAAACCGGTTTCCCAAAACCATCAATAATCCTGCCACGCAACGTTCCTGAATCGAACGTATAGCCATAGCTTGTTACCGCCTTTAAAACAATGAATACGCATACAATAAAAACAGGAAGCCTTCTTGACATAATCTGAAATCCTTTATGAATTAACAGCAAAATAGTACACAGATACAATGTAACTAATTTGTAACACATCATAACAAGAATTGTCAAATATTTAAAAAATGGTCCAAGGTCATTCGCTATTCGTTCCTAATTTATTAATGTGGAATACGGTACAGCCGGCAGTTTACAGTCGGCAATCAGCAAATTTCGGATTGTAGACTGTTGAAGGTGGAAATTATTATAAAAAACCTCAACTTATTGAGAAGTTACCTATTTACCCTGTTTTTTATGTCCCATGTATTTTACAAAAAGCTAAATTGTTACAAAATAATTGATTTTTTTAAATTAAAAATTACAATGTAAAAAAATGATAACACTATAGTGTTTTATTGCGGAGATACCTTGGAAGAAGATATTTTTTACTTTATGTATTGTCACTGGTATAATGCGTTAGAAATTATTTGGGTAAAGGGGAGGCAAATGTGAAACTTTCTGATGTATTAGCTAAAGAACATATAATTATTAATCTATATGGAATGAACAAATTTGAAGTGTTAGAAAAAATGGTGAAAGTAACAAAATCTTCCGCAAAAGTTGTAGATGAAGTAGATTTGCTGGAAAAAGTAATCACACGGGAAAAGATTAAAAGTACTGGAATTGGCGGTGGGATTGGAATCCCTCATGCACAAACACTAGGAGTTACTGATTTTATTGCGTGTTTGGGAATATCACAGGATGGCATCGATTTTAATGCCCTGGATGAAAAACCCGTACATTTGGTTTTCCTGATCGCAACAAAGGAAAGAACAAATAATATATATCTGGAGCTTCTCAGCAGTATAGCAAGGTTATTTGTCGATGAAACATTTAAACAAAAAATAATTAAATCAAAATCTCCGGATGAAATAATGCAGCTTATAAGTGAAAAAGAAGAAGAAAATTAATGAGATGAAGACTTAAAATATAGAATACCCGTATCTTCTGTTAAATATATATTTGCCAAAAATTTTATTATTATAAAATTAGGTGAGGGGAAACCATTACAAAATACTTTATCATTACAGCGGCATTTTTTGCAAGGAATCCACCAATAATAAATAGAACCGCTAATAAACGTTAGTATGAGTTTTTTTGTTAGCGTCCATTTGCATTTATTCTCGTTTAAATAGAACTGTCTAACGGATTTTACCAACAACTTATCCCCACAACGCCATTTGCCAAATTTAACACTATATATTGTGTATCTATTTCCAAAATATAAAATCCCAATGAAACATTCATGATATGGTGGCTCACAAAGGGGAATGAAAATATCCGTAACACTTTAGTATTTTAAAAAAATACTTGTTAAATCGTTGCAAACAAATAACTTGCGCTGTTTGAGGTGTGCCCTATTGTCAAGACAATATTTTGATAGAAATAAGTTAAAATTTATTTTATCCAAATGATATTAAATGGATAAATCGCATATAAATCCATCTGCCTCATGAGTCGTTTTACCCTATTACGATTTACTTCATACCCCTCCTTTCTTAACCATACCGTCATCCGCCTTACACCATAAAACGGACTCCTCGTGTACTACCCTTCAATATTATTCATCAACTCAAGGTTATGTGCGCTCTCTCCTATCAGCGTGTAATAAAAACCCGACCTTTGTAGCCCTAACAATTTACATTGACGGGCTATGCCGATCTCTTTGTTCTCCAACTCTACCAAACGCCTCTTTGCCTCAACTGGTAAGTCCAGCTTTTTTTCAACTCAGTCTAACTCCACTTTCAATTGCCCTATTTGCTGATACAACGATGACCTTATTTCCTCCGCCTTGCATTCTTCCTTTCGGGAAATTCACGACGAACTGTTTGTCGGATTTATAATATATATTATTACGTATTGCCAGATAATACAGAACAATAGTACAATCAAATCTGATTTTAGAAGTTTGAATATAAAATGGCTTTCTGAAAAATAGATTTATTTGACTAAGCATACTATCAAACTCTCCCTGAAGCCCCTCTTGATAGAGAGGCCTGATGGGTGTAAATTTTTCGAAAACTTTATTTGTTTGACTATAAAGGAGGGAAATAAGATATGGGAACCATCGATAATTTAAGAAACAGAAAGGGTTGGAATAAATTATTTGCGGGCCTGATTATGTTTATTATGTGGTATGTACTTTTCGGTAATCATAAATATGCCATTTATGGAAAAAAAGATGCTGAAACAAAGGAGACACCAACCGTAAACGAAGAATACAAAAAGCCTGAACTGGAAGTTGAGACGCCATAATTTTACAACGTATTCCGTTCACAATGCCCAGCATGGTTCTTTTTACATTTTTTTCCGTGGCCATGCCACTCTATCAATCACTCTTTATCTATTACTAAAAAACATGATACACAAATCAATAAAAACCATCGGTAAACTATTTATAGTTTTCTTTTGCACGGTTGTTTTCATACATACACCATGGAAAATCTGCATGAGTAAGGAGGTAAAAAATAATCAGGAAAGGGGACAATGGGATTCATTATTGTTTCAAATAAAGGATGTATATGACGCCATGGCAGATATGGATACAAGCAATATACCGCTGAGAGATAAAATCAGAGGATGGGAGATTTTTTTAAATACAGATGCGGTACAGCTTGATAACCCGCATTCAGATGAAGACGATTCAATCCGCAAGAAAATAAAAGAAAGAATCGAATACTGGAAGTATATTGAAACCCTTGCATTAGCGGATTTGCACGAAGAATCAAATAAGCCTTCAGAAATGCGCATTGTGGCAGATGCTCAATGGCAGAAAGAGATACTGGCAAATAAGTATTTTCTAAACGCAAAAAAATACATGGATAAGGGCGATTATATTAACGCTGAGATCTGTTTTGAAAAACTCATGTCATTGGGGACAAGACTATCGCCCAACGTATATTATTTACGCAGCGCCATTCAGGTTGAAAGTGAGAAATATGAAGACGCTGTGCAGACGCTTAACGACTATTTGGGACAAATAGGCAGTTCGTCTTATTATGAGGAAGTTACTTCATTGTCCGCTGACGCACGGGAGAAAGAGGTGGAAAACCGGGGAAAAGAGGGAGATATCCTGAAAAGAGAAATGGAGGTCCGGATTGAAGATGCAAAAAATACCCTTAACGCTTATCGGAAATTGTTAGAACGCCGGGCAGAGGTTTATCGCGAGGAACTCGAATTGTTGTCCGACAGGGGTGAAGATATTTCAGGGGATGTAGTGAGGGATTACGAAAAAGAAGAAATCTCCCTTAAACCGGAAGAAAAAAATAGAATCGAAGAAGCAAAAAAGATGTTAATTACGTATTTGAAACAAGCGGAACAAAAACCAAAGGCTTATCAGGAAGTATTGAATTTACTCATGAACCCTGATAAAAACTGAGATAAAAAAAACGATTTACGAATTACGATTTTAAATCGTAATTCGTAAATCGTAAATCTAAAGATGAAGCAAACGTCCCTCACCATACACAGTAACGGGATAGCTGGTTAGATCAAACGGGTCTCCGTTCCAGCATACAAATGACGCCCATTTATCAGGTTCTAAAGAGCCTAATATTGTATCTATTCCCAGTATCCATGCATTTTTTGCCGTGATGATTTCAATTGCCTGTTGTTTGCTTAATCCGAAACGAATAAACCAGCGCAGTTGCAAAAGAATCATTCTCTGTAATATTACTGGATGGTCTGACATGAGGCCGAACGATACGTTTGATTCCAAGAGGTATCGCAGGTTTTTCCAGTTTTCGTGTTTTAATTCTACCTTATACGCCAGTGAATCCATAGGCCCGTAAATAACAGGTATATTTCTTTCCCTTAATTTATGGAATATATCAATTTTATGAACATCGCATGCGTGGTCAATGGTAAACTTTATGGCATACTCAGGGTGTATTGCCTTGAATTCGTCTGCAAACCGCAGAAATGATTCGATATCGTCCGTCTTATGTACGTGTACCCTCAATACTATTTTTCCGCAGAGAATGTCACGCAGGATTTCATCTTCACGGGAAAAATCTATATCTTTCATTTCTGTGCCCTTCGCTATTTTTTCCATTTTTTTTATTACGGCATATAGTTTTTCCCTAAAGAGGGCCAAAGCGCCCATGCGTGTATATGGGCGTTTTCCCTTCCATTCACGTGTTGACATGGGATTGTATCCCAGCGCCGCTTTTATGCTAATTGGCGCTTCCCTGATGAGGGCGTTTGTGGTTGTGCTTCCGTAGTTGCGGATAACCGCCGAGCTACCGCCAAGAATATTCCCGCTGCCTGGCAAAACACAGGAATAAAGTATGCCTGCTTCTATTGAGTCGGCGAAAGATACATCATCCATTTGTACGGAATCAATGGCGTTTGCAAGTGTTAAAAATGTATCCATTTTCTCATTTGCTTCTTCTTCACTCGCAGGTTCTCCTGCCCTGCACATCCCTATATGGCAATGGGGATCAATAAATGCAGGGGTGATTACCGGATACTCACCAAGCATTTCTCCCTGACGTGTATTTGAAACGTTAGCTACCGTATTGTGGTCAAAATTAATGAAAGCGTCTTTTATGACCTCTTTGCCGGTATAAATAATAGCGCCTTTCATCGAAAGCATTATTGTTTCTCCCTGATAATAAACGTGCCTTCCGGTGGTTGAAAAAGGATAGTTTTTACCCGCTCCTGCATCAGATTGCCAAACAACCTTGCTTGTTCATCAGTTGCTTTGCCGGAGAGCGTCAGAGGCATAAGTTTTTCCATGCGTTCATCCGCATGTGCCAGTGCCGGGTCGTAAGTGATTTCAACCGTTTTCCCCGTGTCCCTTCGCTGAAATAACAATGTACACGTTGCTTTTGTATCTGTCTTTTGTTCAGGAGCAAATGACATCAAATTGTACCGTCCATATTTTCCGGCAGGGCCAAAGCCCTTAAAACCGTTCTCGGCGGCTGCGCCGGTTATCATGGACACAATCTGTGATATTGGCCCGTTTACATTTTCATCGACGCCACCCATGATGGTCACACTTATATTTCCCCTTACCGGCGTCTCCTTGCCGTATAATGCCTTCAGCGCCAATTGGGTTGATTTGTACGCACCGGCAACTGCAGGACAGGAATGTCCGGCAAACTTTACCGCATCGGCATACGTAAAAACAAACGCTCCATCGTTGTCAATTGCGCCCAGGATGACCGCCAACGGATCTTTAAGTGTGATCGGTTCAGCAACGTCAAAAAAATCCTGCGCAAATTTCGTTTGTCCTTCTGCGAATACCAAATTACCATTAAGCAACTTACACAAAGGGAGTAATAGCATAAAACAAAAGAAGACTCGTTTTGCCAGCAGGGCAACAGTATGTGATTTATTCATTGGTGTAAAATTCCTTTTTAATAATAACGTCAATGTAATTCTCTATTGAAGAAAATACAATAGTCATATAAAATGTTTCACTTGTGGTAAATTTTTTAATCTATGTAATCTATGTAATCTGTAGTTCCGCCTTTCGTATTTCATGCTTGATTGGTGCTGGCTATGCCAGTTTAGGAATATGTTAAGTAATATAGCTTCAGGGCCTGTATGAAAAGTAAAGTAATAGCGGCTAGTTTATCTAAGAATAAAGATTTAGGCAAGTGCAATATGACAGAAAGGATCAGGATAGGCATTGTCCCTTATATGAACGCAAAGCCTTTGATATATGGACTTGAATGCCATAAAGATTCCATAGAATTGTTATTTGAAGTGCCTTCGCTTTTGCCTGGCATGCTGAACAATGATCGTATTGATGTAGCCCTCATTCCTTCCATTGAATATTTCAGGAATGGGTGTTTTGCAATTATACCGCATATAGCAATCGCTTCCCACGGGGCGGTTGAAAGCGTTAAGATATTTTCTAAAGTACCGATTGCAAACATACAAACTGCGGCATTAGACACAAGTTCATTAACTTCCCGCGCACTTACAAGGATTATTTTACATGGTCAATATCACCTTACGCCCGGGTACACGCAATTTAATGAACAGTATAACATTGCTGAAACAAGGGCAGATGCTGTTTTAATTATTGGCGATAACGCTATCAAGGCGGCAGACAATGGGTACGTTACCTTAGACCTCGGACAGGCATGGTATGAATATACAAGACTGCCTTTTGTTTATGCGGTCTGGGTGGTGAAACGAGGGAGAAAAATACCCGGACTAAACGAATTACTGTTGAACTCAAAAAAAATGGGCATTCAGCACATAAAAGAAATTGCCGTGTCTGAAGCAAAACGGCTTAATATATCATTCGATACATGCCTGCATTATCTTACAAATGCTATTCAATACGATTTAGAGAAGGAGGAGATACAAGGGCTTAAGAAATTTTACCAGTGTGCGGTAGCAATAGAATTAGCGCCCAAAGGAGAAAGGGTTATATTTAATGACACCTGATTACTGCCCGGCAGACAAGCATCTGCAGGAAGTACTTTTAAAACCGGTACAAAATAAAAGAATAACTGCTGATGAAGGTGCATGTCTCTTTGAATATAAAGAGCTTCTCATGTTGGGAATTGCTGCTGACGAGGTCTGCAAGATGAAACACCCGGAAAACTTCCGTACCTACATTATTGACAGAAACATCAATTATACGAATATTTGCACATCAGGGTGCAAATTCTGCGCCTTTTATAAAAATATTGAACATAGTGATGGATACATCATTTCAAAAAAGGAGCTTTATAAAAAAATAGAAGAAACTTTAGCATTAGGCGGTAAGCAGATACTCATGCAAGGGGGACTGCACCCAACGCTAAAGATAGATTTTTATACTGATTTATTACTCTCCATTAAGAAAAACTTCGATATACACATACACGCCTTTTCTCCTCCGGAGATAATGCATTTTTCCCATCTAAATACCCTACCAATGCCGGAAGTGATACGTATATTAAAAGAAGCGGGGCTTGATTCCATTCCAGGCGGCGGCGCTGAAATATTGACGGATCGTTGCAGAAAAATCATAAGCCCAAATAAATGTTCTGCGCGGGAATGGCTGGACGTGATGCAATCTGCCCATGAACAGGGCATGAAAACGACTGCTACAATGATGTTTGGCCATATCGAAACTACGGAAGAACGCATCGAACATTTTGAAAAAATCCGGCAGCTCCAGGATAAAACAGGCGGGTTTACCGCCTTTATCGCATGGACATTTCAACCGAAAAACACACAATTGGAAAACGCTCTTTCCGGCAGTCATGATTATTTAAAAACCTTAGCCATTTCCCGGCTGTATCTTGATAACATTGAGAATATCCAGGCATCATGGGTCACACAAGGCGCTAAAATAGCGCAACTCTCTTTAAAATTCGGTGCGAATGACATGGGGAGCACAATGATTGAGGAAAATGTTGTGAAGGCAGCGGGAGTAAGTTATACCATGGAAAAAGAGGAAATTGAATTTTTGATAAACGACGCCGGCTACCAGGCGAAACAGCGCGATTTATATTATACCCTCGTGTAAATCCATTGTCTTCCGAATAAGAGAGAGAATTATGTGGGATGGGTCAAAGCCTGTGTCCCGAGCATGCCGAATGGACGAAGCAGACCCATCAGTAACATTTCTATACTGTAAGAGTTCACAAACAGGGATTTCTAAAATTAGATTTAACTTTTGTTGACATAGATAGTTATAGCATTTCTGAAATCACATTTTGTGAACCCTTTGAGTATATCTATGCTGAAATATTACAAATATTTTGTATGAAGGAAACCCTTTCTTCCAAAGTGTTTAGTTCTTTGTAGCGTTGCTCAACGATTTTCAGACGCGGCAATAATCCTGCGCAATTGGCGATTTGGATGTTGAGACCCGGACGCGCATTCAATTCTAAGAGCATAGGCCCCTTGTCTCTGTCAATAACAATATCTATTCCCTGATAACCTAATCCTGTGAGTTGGTAACACCGTGCGGCCAGGTTCAATAAATTCTCCCAGTTTGGGATCTTTATGCCGGTTATTTCAATACCTGTATCCGGGTGTTCCGTAATAATATCATTAAACCATACCCCTGTAGTGGTGATACCTGTTGCTATATCAATACCAACGCCTATTGCACCCTGATGCAAATTTGCTTTGCCATTCGATAAATGTGTTGGCAGGCGCATCATTGACATAACCGGCACTCCGAGAAAAACAATAATGCGAATATCAGGCATTCCCTGATAGGTAAGGTCTCTGAAAAATGGGGCAAGCTGCACCGTATATTCTACGAACGCCCTATCGGTATGTCCTCCTATACTATATACGCCGCTAAGAATCTCTAAAATGTGATTTTCAAGGAACTCTTCACTAACGATCATCCTTCCCAGGGTTCGATATCCTTTCTTAGAATGGCCGGTGATAACGATTATGCCATTTCCACTGCTCCCATGGGCAGGTTTAATAACGAATGTGGAATGTTTTTTGAGAATGGCATGTATATCCCGTGCCTGATGGTTTACTGCTACAACGGCATACAATTCGGGGACGTTAATGCCCGCCTGTATTGCAAGTTTCTTGGTAAGTAATTTGTCATCCACAAGCGGGTATAGGCACCGCTTATTATACTTTGAGATATAATCGATATTACGGCGATTAATTCCAACAATTCCTAATTTATGCAATTGTTTTATGAGTTTTGGAATCATTATTTTATCTTATTAAACTCCTTAAAACGGAATAACTCTACTAACCTGTACCCTTTATACCTGCCCAAAAGCATGGCGATTGCCAGTATCTGCAAAAGCATCTCCGGATATACGAATATTAAGTGTCTGCTATATTTGTTAAACATAAAAAAGTATACAATGGAAGCGGCGATTAAACTTCCCACACATTGTTGCAATGCGGCTTTAGACCCCCGTTCCTCCCACGTAATGGTCATTCGTTCTATCGTCATAGTGAGAATGACTATTGGGAATATTGAGATGGAGAGTCCTATCTCAATATGAAGTTTGTAGAATAAAATATCGAATATCCCGATGAATATAATAATGATAATAAGTAAGGATGCGAGACGGGATACCATCAGGAGCCTGAAATTCTCAAGATACAAACGCACAGCCATTCCAATCGCAACCAGTATGCTAAATAATATAATACCTGAAATTAAATGTGTTTCCCTGAAAGACAGAGCGATAAGCACAGGCATAAAAGTGCCAAATGTCTCAATACCAATAACATTTCGCAGGATAACCAAAAATAAAACGCCAATAGGAATGAGCAGCAACAGATGATAAACTGCCTGAAAATGGAGCGGCAAGCTGAATAAAGAAAAATTTAATAAATACGGGTTCATTGTTTCCGCCCTTTTTATAGCGGCATTGATAGCATCCTCTTCCTGAAGACCTACAGAAATATTTGTTTTCAGATTTTTCCCGCCGGATAACTGTACTAATGGTTTTGTTCCCCTCCACCAGTCCAGATAGTTCCCGGAAATTAATGATGTTCCTGAAACCGGATCGTAACCCGTCCACTTCCCGCCACTATACACTTCTATGCACCTTTCTATTTTCGCATCGTTTGTTCTGGTGGTTACTTTAATACCATTTACTACCCTGGCAGGAATGCCTGCAAGAGCAAGCAATTGAACCGCTAATTCTACCTTTTTATCCACAGAAACTTCTTTGTCCAAAAGAATCGCAACGTTTTCATCTGGCGGTTGGGCATTCAGAAGCTTGAATAATTTCATCACAAAAGAATCAGTATCTGCTGATTTTCTCAGGATTTCAACAAGAAGGGCGTTGGCTGCTGACCGATTAGGTTCCAAAAATTCAGGAACTTCCCATTCAAGAGGGGGTGCGCTATCCGGAGGATTTCTTACTTTTACTTTATTCACCTGGATGCGGTAGAGAAGCACCTGACGCTTACTTGCCTCGTGAATAGCCCATGTTGCGCTCCGGTTAATGTTGTCGGTAGAAGTGGTTATACCATAAGACCTCGAGACAAAATTTTCAGATGAAATAATAAAGTTTCTTGAATATCCGGGCAAGAATAACACCACCTTTGCCGGTTCGTTCTGTGCATCAAAGGAAACATGAACTTCAATATTCCAAAAATTAGCCTTTTCCTCCGGGACTATAGGAAAACCAAATACAAAATATTTATAGGCGATCAAACCACAGCTTATGAGTAAGAGGCTGAAGATAAAAAAGTAAAAATGTGTTCTATTCATCGCCGAAAACACTCTCGCATTTTGGTTCTTTGGAATAGGTGGAGGATACATCTATGAAAAAATCGTCCAGCAAAAAATTTCTCCCTATAAGCATCTGATACATAAACCGTGTCCTGTTTGAAAGAGTTACTTCAACCTCCTTATAAATACCTCCTATGCAAATGCCAAGTTTAATAACGGGGCGTTTTTCTGACGGCATTCCTATACGCTTTACTGTTGCTGTGCGTATGACCCTTTCCTCAATATTCAACTTTTCTCCTTTTTCATTTATCAATTCAAATTTCACCCATTTTTCACCATCCCGCTCAAATAAGGTATAAACAGGGGCATTTATGGAACAGGTTTTGGCGCCGGTATCTACTTTTGCTTTTAAAACAATGTTCCCGGGGAAAACAAGAATCTTCTCTACCCGGCCCAAAATTTCTTTACTTTTTGCATCTGCCAACGAATGGAATGCAAAAACCAAAAATAAACTGGCTATAATAAATATGCTTTTAGTTTTATACAATAATAAATGGGAAACAAATCTTTGTAGAAATCCGGCAGTAGCTATTTCACAAGCCCGAAAAGGGGGAAACATAGATTTTATCATTGAAATAATGCCTCCAGAGCAATTGAATCTAAAAAAGAAATGTGAATTGTCCATAATAGTTCCTTAAATTACACTAAAAATCATTTGCAATACGAATACTGTGCTTCATTGTTTGACCTTTTTTCTGTTTTTCTTCACTGACAGGCATTAAATAATCATTACCGTTAGGTGAAAATGGTAAATACAAAGTATCACAGTATTTATAAAACATAAAAATAACATAGGCTATTTTAAAAAGAACGTGCCGTTAATGTCAAATGCTTATTTATTACGGTGATGACAGAAAAGTATCAGGCAATATATACTGTAAGAGTTCACAAATATTGATTTTTGAAATTAGATTTAACTTCTGTTGACATAAATAGTTATAGCATTCCTGAAATCACATTTTGTGAACTCCTTGAGTATAAGTATCACAAATCCGGCCTGACCCTTTAATTTAGAGGCGTTGCAGATAAAGTTGCCGGGATTATAGGGCAGTCACGAAAAAAACTTGCTTTGTGACGTAAAAGCCAATAAATATAAGGCTTTTACGGCATTTTTTTAAATTGGTGTGAACATCCGTTTGATAGTATGCTTAGTGTAGGGGCGAAGCATCGATATTTCGGTCTCTATGCCGAGATTATGAACGGGCATTGGGTGAGCATGGATTTATTCAGAGGGGGTTTAACCGGCGCAGGAAATTTAAGAAAAGGAAGACTTCTCTATGGGAGGGATTAATAGCTCTCAGCCTCCGTACCGGCCGCAGCGCCCGGCAACCGGTTATCGGGGTACGGCCCAACCGATGCCTGCGCGAATATTATAACAAAAGGAAAACCATGTTTCAAATAAAAGTTGACGATTCAGGGGTGGTAAAACTCCTGGGCGAATTAAAGCAGAGAACCTCAAATCTAAATCCGACCATGCAGGTTATTGGCGAACTTGTAAAAACTTCGGTCAAGAGAAACTTTGAGGTGGGCGGGCGGTATTCCATGGAAGGAAGTTGGGCGGGAGGATCAAAAACATGGTTGCCACTAAGCGCCGCAACCCTTTTTAGCGGCAGAAAGAGCAAATATATAACGAGGAAAGGCTCATACCGGAAAGGGGTGGAAGAAAAGCTTAAAAAATTGGAATTTTTCAAAAAAAACAAATTGTTACAAATTTTCAATTAAAAATAAGGGTGGCATTGACAAACTTTGTTTGTTCGTGTTGAACCAGACATTATGACGACGGTTTTTTATAATGTAAGAGGGTCAGAATGAAAGCGAAAATATCAGTCATTGATGACGAAGAAAGCATACAGAGTATACCTTCAGGGAATTTCTCTCAGATGAAGGGTATGACGTTGATACTGTTGAGAATTATAAGGATGCGTTGTCAGCTTTGAAAAAAACAAACTACGATGTGGTATTTACCGATATTGTCTTAAAGGGGAAAACGGGTATAGAGATTCCTGAAGCTATCAGACGTAAAAATATGAACTGTTAGGTTATTATTATTACCGCCGCTCCGGAAATTGAAAGCACCACATCAGCGGTGAGGCTTGGCGCCTTCAATTATATTCCTAAGCCTGTAACGCAGGAGCAACTGTTAAATATTACGAAGAAAGCGTTAGAGAAAAAGATAGCGCTTGATAGAAAAAAACAATTATTTCAATATGAAGGCCGTACTCAGAAGCGTAAATGATGCGATAATTATCATGAACAAAGACCTGACCATATTATAAGCAAACGATTTGGCCATTAGAATATGTGATCTGGCCGATAGTGCAAAAGGCAGGAAATTTATCACATATACTGAACATTGTAGCGGAAAATGCCTTCTATCGATTGCAAAAACTTTGAGAAATAAGCAAACAAAAGAAATGTTCTATGTGCAATGTCAGAAAAGCAGCAATATGAATCAAATAGTTAATGTTACGACTTCTCCGCTTCTTAACGAAAAAGGCGCTATTATCGGGATAGTACTGGTGGTAAAAGACAAATCCGTATCAGAAGAAACAGCAAATAATAGCCACATTGAATCAAATAAATTTCATCGTAGTTATCAGCAGATCAGAAAAAATGCAATCGGTTTTTAGCGACTATTAAAAATCTGGCAGATGTGCAAACACTACCGCGTTAATCACCGGAGAAAGCGGTACCGGCAAAGAATTTGGTCGCTGAAACGATCCATGAGGTTGGTATTTACATACACCTGCAAGGCGCTACATTAATCCCAAAATAGCCCTTGTATTTTACGGCAAATGGCAGATTCTTTCCATAAGCGTCCTGCGCATCCTGAAATGCATAGTTCATAAATAAATAATTGTCGTAACAGTTCACCCCTTCAGGATTGTACCGGTATTTGAAAAGGGACTACCCCCTAATCCTTTCCTAAGAGGGAACTTGCCAAATTCCCATACATCATATATATTTTGTCAATTCTTTCAGCGATTTACGATGAGTAGGGTCAGGCATAATTTCAGGATAACCAAGCGGCGTAAACGCAACAGGTTCAATGCCGGGCGGAAGATGAAGGACTGATTTTACGACAGATATCTTAAAAGCGGCAACCCAGCAAGTAGCCAGTCCCTCTTCTGTGGCGGCAAGGATGAGATGGTCCATCGCTATTGCGGCGTCTATATCCGCATAATTTTTTCCGTCACCTCGTTTCCACGCTACTTCCGGAATACTGCATACGCCAATTATCACAGGGGCGGTGTAAAACCATTCTTCGCTATACGCTTCTTTCAGTTGTTTTTTCACATTCTCATTCTTAATCACAAAGAAGCATACCGGTTGGCGGTTGGCGGCGCTTGGCGCATTTCTTGCCGCCTCCAGTATTCGTTCCAGTTTTTCTTCAGGAACAGACTCTTTCTTGTAAGAACGCACACTCCGTCTTTCTTTCATAATATTGTATATATTCATTTGCTATCCCCTTAAAAAGTAACCATTTTCCACTGATTCGCCCTGGCATACAACCAAAGCATAGGACTTGCGTTTACCGCTACCGGGTATCCCACTATACGCAAAAATTTTACATCCACATATGCGTTGCCAAAACCATAGGAAGATGAAAGATCCAAACTATATTCTGAAACAAGGCGTTCAATAATCTTCACCTTCCCACCGCAGTAAGAATGGATGCCGTCAATCTCACCGGTAATCCTGCCTTCATTGTCAACGGCAAGTTTAGTCCCTATCCCAATATCGGCATTGCAAACTTTTGTAAAGCATTCTACCATTGGACTCAGCGTACCTGATAGTAAAATGATCAGATATCCTTCATTTTTCAGTCTCTTTATTTCCTGTAACGCATATTCCGATATATGCGGCAATATTCGCTTATGAAAACATTCGTCTATATTGCCAATAATGTTTTCATAATCATTATTCTTTAGATAGTATTTATTCTTTCTGAAAGACAGCCCCTTTAAACTGAAACATTTCCGGAGAAAAGCTGCGGCAAAACGCAACAGACTACTGAAATTTATTACCCTCTTTTCCAGAAGATAATAAAATAAAACCCTTTCGGAGGAAATACCCTTAATTATTGTTCCGTCGATATCAAAAATAGCTGCTTTTCTCACGCGCAGGATTTTACTTATTGAATATGTTTCTTTCAATAAAAAAAACTATAAGGGTGCTTTCTAACGAAGCAACATCAGCCCCCTAAAATTAACAGCATACCCATAACTTTGGAAAAGGTAACCTCCTCTCCCAAAAAAATACAACCAAAAAAAAGGTAAACAACGGGGCGCTGCTGGTAATAGGAACAACTTTTGAAATTTCCCCCGTTTTAATTGCCTTAAAAAATATCACCTGTGCTATAAAACCCGCCAAAAGACCTGCAAGCACAAGGCAGCAAATGGACTTGATTCCCATCCTCCCGACGGCTGACAGATTTGAAGTAAACAACACGATAATAATAACACCAATGACTACGCCCGAACTTCGCACTATATAAGCCGTCATAGGTTCAACAGAAGAAAGCCCTACCTTTTCTAAAAAAGCAACGGTACCCCAGAGAATAGCGGTAATAATTGCAAGATAATATGGCGCCATATTGCCTTACCTCGAATAGTTGTTCTGAATGCTGAATAGTGTAGAGGCGAAGCATTTGCTATAGATTGTCATAAATGCGTTCATACCCAAACGGGCAAATGCTTCGCCCCTACGTGCATTGTTTGCAGATTAAAACTTTATATGATTCTTGTGAAACGGACAATGAAATTCTCCAGATACAGTCGGCAATAGGCAATCGGCAATCTACAGTCGGCAGTCGGCAAATTGCAGATTGATGACTGGGGATTGGAGACCGGAGATTGGATATTGGAGACTGGTGCCTGAGGGCAGTCGTTATTTCCCGGCAAAATGAAGCTTTTATCCGCACCGCCATGCACTTTTAACCCCGTATGATGCATGGTGTTACGTCCTATTACGTTTCAGCCTGATAGCTTTATATGCCTTGATTTGCCGCAATACTTTTGTTACCATTTACCATTTATAAAATTATTTGTAAAATGATTTTTTTTAAACCGTAAGCAGAGGTTTACCAATAAAGGTGCTGGATTTGTGCAAATATATCATCGGCGTGGATTTAGGCGGCACTAATTTAAAAGCCGGCATTGTTGGGCGGGATGGCAACATTTTGTATCAATTTTCAATAAAAACGAACGCCCATGCGGAATCACAGGTAATTTCCCATCAAATATGTGAACTTATCGCCGGAATAATAAAAAATGTCCGCATTGAGAAGTCCGATATTCTTGGTATAGGGCTTGGTTCTCCCGGACTTATTGATAAAAAAGGCGAGACTATTTTGTTTTCACCAAATTTATCCAAATGGCGTGATATCCCCATTAAAAAAATTATATCCGATACATTTGGTTTGCCCTGCATCCTGGAAAATGATGCAAATGCAGCCGCCTGGGGAGAAAAATGGGTAGGGGCCGGGAAAGACGTCAGTTCATTGGTAATGTTAACGCTGGGTACGGGAATCGGTGGCGGCATTATCCTGGATAATAAGTTGTGGCGGGGAATAAATAATACTGCCGGAGAAATAGGCCATATGTCGATACAAACAGACGGCCCTCTGTGTAATTGCGGCAATTATGGATGTATTGAGGTGTATGCATCCGCGCCTGGCATGGTAAGACGATTCAGGGAGTTATTGGAAAGCGGCAAGGCTTCATTATTAAAAAAGGATGAGGAAATTACCGCTAAGAGGATCAATGAAGCTGCCGTACAGGGAGATGGTGCATCGTTGAGTATCATTGAAGAAACAGGACGCTATCTCGGCATTGCTATCGTTAATATCATACACATATTGAATCCCGGGGCTGTTGTATTGTCAGGTGGCCTGATTGGTTCTGGAGAATTGTTAATGCGTCCGGTTAAACGGACAATAGAAGAAAGGGTTTTAAAGGCATCATATAAGGATACGAAAATACTATTTTCACAACTTGGTACTGATGCGGGAATAATAGGAGCTGCCGGATGTCTACTGAAAGAATTAGAAATTTCTGCATAATTGCACATATCGATCACGGAAAGTCAACACTGGCAGACCGCCTTCTGGAAAGGACGCAGGCGATATCTACGAGAGAATTCCGGAATCAGATGCTTGATGATATGGATTTGGAACGTGAACGCGGCATTACCATAAAGGCAAGTGCGGTGGCATTGACGCTCAGGCGCGGGGAAACAGAGTATAATTTAAACCTCATCGATACCCCGGGCCATGTTGATTTTAGCTATGAAGTATCGAGAAGTCTGGGTTCATGCGAAGGGGCTTTGCTGCTGGTGGACGCCTCGCAGGGTGTGGAGGCGCAGACAGTCGCCAATACCTACCTTGCAATGGAACATGATCTGGTAATTATCCCTGTGGTAAGTAAAATTGATTTGCCGCAGTCACGCCCTTATGAGGTATTAGCTGAAATGGAAAAGACCCTGGGCATTAGCTCTGAAGAGGCATTAATGGTGAGCGCAAAGAGCGGAGAAGGCGTTGATCAGATTTTTGACGCTATTATTAAATATATCCCACCGCCAAAAGGCGATCCCAGTGGGCCGCTGCGGGCGTTAATTTTCGATTCGGAGTATGATGCGTACAGGGGCGTCATTATTTATCTGCGTGTCTTTGACGGATCGTTAAAAGTGGGCGATGAAATATTCATGATAAAAACACGGCGTTCGTTTAAGGTGGAAGAGGTCGGCGTCTTTAAACCAAAAATGGCACCCAAAAACGGACTGTTTACCGGTGAAGTAGGATATTGCATTGCCAATATTAAGTCCATTCACGATGTTAAAGTAGGCGATACTGTCACCTTAAACAAGGAAAAAGCGGAAAAACCGTTAACAGGCTACCGGCAGCCAATACCAATGGTCTATTGCGGTATCTATCCTGTGGACAATGCTGATTTTAAAGTGCTTCGTGAGGCACTGGAACGTTTAAGCCTGAACGATTCTTCCTTCAGCTTTATCCCTGAAACTTCTCAGGCGTTGGGATTCGGTTTCCGGTGCGGATTTCTCGGGCTTTTACATATGGATATCGTTCAGGAACGTCTGGAACGGGAAAGTCATATCAATATAGTGCAGACGGCGCCTAACGTAACCTATGAAATTTTAAAAACAAATAAAGAAGTAATCAGAGTCGATAATCCTGAAAGTGTTCCTCCGGTAAATGAAATAGATGAATTTCGCGAACCAATGGTGCGGTCAAGTTTTGTCTTGCCTACAGAATATTTAGGCGCTATCATGCAACTTGCTGAAGCAAGAAGGGGCAGATACAAAAGCACTGAATATTTAAGTGAAAAACGTGCGATTCTTGTATACGAACTGCCCTTAGCGGAAATCATTTTTGATTTTTTTGATAAAATGAAATCAGCCACAAGAGGCTATGGAACATTGGATTACGACTTAATAGGATACGAATCTGCCGATCTTGTAAAATTAGATATCCTGGTTGGCGGGAAAAGAGTAGACGCCCTTTCAACCATAGTACACAAAAAGGATGCAGAGGTCAGAGGAAGAAAACAGGTGAAGAAGTTAAAAAAAGAGATTTCCAGACACCTGTTTGAAGTGGTACTGCAGGCAGCTATCGGGAGCAGGGTAATTGCCAGGGAGACCATTAAACCTATTGCTAAAAATGTTACGGCCAAATGTTACGGCGGAGATATTACGAGAAAAAGGAAACTTCTTGAAAAACAGAAAGAAGGGAAAAAACGTATGAAATCGGTGGGAAACGTGGAAATACCCCAGAAAGCATTCTTGTCCGTACTGTCGATTGATGATGATGAATAAAAAAGGGTGGTTTGTGTTCAAAAATAAGGAAAACACTAAAAAGACAGATTTGCCGGATAAAAAGAAAAAGCGTAAACATAAGTTACGCGAAAATATAGAATCAATAGCCATAGCGGTGGCATTGGCATTCGCTATCCGTTATTTTGTCGTAGAAGCATTTAAAATTCCAACAGGATCGATGGCGCCTACTCTGTTGGGTGTGCATAAGGACGTCAGTTGCCCTAACTGTAACTGGAGTTTCTATGCCGACCGCCAAAGCGAGACCGCTACCTGCCCCAATTGCCAATTTGAAATAAATACCTCTCTTTACTGCACTGCATGCAATGGCAAGATCCGATACAACTGGCCCCCCTGGCTATGGAGAAAAGGCACATGCCCCGCTTGCCAAACAAAAATAGCATGGAAGGATTTGTCAAACCGGGTCACGCATGGCGGTAACAGAATACTGGTAAATAAATTCTGGTATACATTTACCAAACCGAAACGCTGGGACGTCATGGTCTTTGTCTATCCGTTCTATGATATAAAATGTAAAAACTGTTCGGTTCTGATACCTGATGTAAAATGGCGTGACAGTTTATCCTGTCCGCGGTGTGGTTCTACAAAATTTTCAAAAAAGAAGAAGAATTATATTAAACGGCTGATTGGATTGCCGGGTGAAAAGCTGCAGATCGTAAATGGTGATATTTATATAAACGACAAAATACAAAGAAAACCTGAAAAAGCACAGAATGCGTTATGGATGCCTGTTTATAACGGTAATTACACCATACATGAAGAAGTGGTTCCTACCTGGATAATAGACAATGAATTTTGGAATGTCACTGAGAAATCACTGTCATTGAATAATCTGAATAAAGATAATTCCGGGACGTCGCTGGTTACTTTTGGGCAACAAATATCCGATCAGAACGGTTACAATAACCGTTCCGGAGAAAATGAAGTGGGAGACATCAAAATAAGCCTTAACGTTACTCCGGCAAAAGGGTCGCATCGATTGGAATTTGTTCTTGAAAAAAATGAAGAGGTCTTTTCCGCCAGTATTCCCATCGAAGATATCGCAAACAAGTGTACTCTTTCGAGATCAAATAATGTTGTAGTGGAAAAAGATTTTCATTTAACCGTCAACCAGACACATAAGATAGAATTTTCCAATGTAGATCATATCGTATCGCTTAAAGTAAATGACGTTAATGTATTTTCATTCGACTATTATAACGGGAGTATCCCCGCGTTCCGCCCATTTGACTCAAGCAAGGTGCGTTTTGGCGGGACGAACGCAAAGGTGAAGTATGACAATATTCAAATATATCACGACATTTATTATACACGCCTTTCGGACGATACCTATGGCACTTCCCAGCCAATTCAATTGAAGGAAAAAGATTATTTTGTATTAGGGGATAACAGCAGAAACAGTAACGATAGCCGCGTGTGGAAGTTTGTTCCAGAAAAGAATGTTATAGGGAAGGCATTTTTTGTATTCTGGCCATTAGAAAACATCAACTTTATTAAATAGATATGAACTTACTCCGAACAGAAGGGCTAACAAAATCTTTCGGTAAACGCACTGTTGTAAACAATGTCAGTTTCGAAATAAACAGAGGCGAGATAGTCGGATTGCTTGGCCAAAACGGGGCAGGGAAAAGCACCTCTTTCAATATGGTTATTGGAATTATTCGCCCAGATAGCGGAAGGGTAATATTTCAAGGCGAAGACGTTACCCATATGCCTATATATTTACGGGCGCGTAAAGGCATGGGATATTTATGCCAGGAACCGTCTGTTTTCCAGCGTTTAACGGTGGAAGAAAATATTCTGGCGATCCTGGAAACCCACAGATACAATTCTCATGAAAAATACAAATTACTTGTCGATTTGCTTACCGAATTCAATTTGAAATCGCTTTCAAAACATAAGGCATTTACCCTTTCCGGCGGAGAAAGAAGGCGTCTTGAAATTGCGCGGGCGCTTGCAAGCTCTCCTTCCATGATTTTGCTGGACGAACCCTTCACCGGCGTGGATCCTATTGCGGTAAATGAGGTGCAGGAAATCGTTTTAAAACTCCGAGATAAGGGCATCGGCATTCTTATTACCGACCACAATGTCCGGGAGGCGCTGAGCATTACCTCTCATTCATATATTATCAGCGAAGGCGAGGTTGTCGCAAAAGGCACAACACAGGAAATATTAAATAATCCGGTCGCACGCCAGTCTTATCTCGGTGATAATTTCCCGAACAGTGAACATCGGTTAGCCGATTTCGATTATCAGCACAGGAAAACATCAACAAATAAAAAGAAAAAACCCATTGTTCGAAAAGACGCCATTATAAAATAGTGTCTTAAGCAGTAGGCAATTCTACAGTCTACAATCTACAGTCGGCAATCGGTAGTTAATGAAGGACTAAGGATGAAAGACCACTTAATATGAATAGCATAAAAAGTTATTTACGTAACGTTTATATCATCTTTCTCTCAGCCGTGTCTGCATTGTTTTTTCTGGGTGGGTGCGCCACTCAAAAAGAAAAAACGGAAATTCCATTGCTTAAAGAAAAGCCGGTAGCTTCTGAAGAACCACAAAAGGCGATGACTACCTATACGATTATGAAAGGGGATACATTGTGGCGTATTTCAAAAAATTACGGTGTGTCGGTCGAGTCAATTGTGGCGGCAAATCAAATAAAAGATATACGGGATTTAAAGATAGGACAGAAAATTACTATTCCTTCGAACAATGTTTCCTATACATATAGCAACCCAACAGTAAGCGCAATGCCGTCTCAAAACCGGGTAGTTTCTTCAAAAGGTTTTATCTGGCCCGTAAAAGGGGATATCGTATCGCATTTTAATCAAACAAGAAACGGCAAAAAGTTTATGGGTATAAGTATACAACCCCATTCAAGACAAGAAATCGTTGCGGCAAAAAAAGGAACGGTAGAAGCAGTTTCCGGTTCGGACAATAATTTTTATGTGGTCGTAATCAAACATGATGGGGAAGTAAGAACTTTATACGGCGTCCATTGCATACCAATTGTCAGCGAGGGAAACTATATTGAACAAGGGCAGACAATTGCCACTTTTGATCCCCTCACAAAGGAAAGCAGCACAAAAGAAATTCACTTTAAAATATATGTAAAAGATAAACCTGTTAACCCTGTCTCTTATTTACCTTAATAATGGAGAAAGCAGTATGCCCGTATATGAATTTAAATGCAATAAATGCAACATAACATTTGAGGAATATTTTAAAAGCACCTCTGAACAAAAAATGCTATTCTGCCCTTCCTGCCGAAGCGAACACGTTGAAAAAATATTTTCCGTTTTTGGAGCCTCAGGAACAGGCAACGGCAATCCTGCCCCCGCAGGAAACAAGGCGGGCGGCGGTTGTGGTTGTTGTGCAATGGGCTAATGAGCCTTTTCCGGCGCTTCGCCACTGCATCTGTTGATAATGTTAATGTAGAGACGCATTGCATGCGTCTCTTTGTTTTGTAAACATTTTCATTACGCATAGCAGTTTCCAGACGCATACAATGCGTCTCTGCAAAATATCGAAAATTCCTAAACTGGCAGCACCGGAACCAAACAAGCACGAGATAAGAAATACGAAATACGAAAAAGGAACCACAGATTGCACAGATTAAAAAATTAATCACAAACTTAACAATGACTAATTCAGAACATATTTCAGATTTCACAATTAAATATTTTGCAAAAAAACACGCACTGACGAATGGAAGTGTGCAAAGAAATTACTGATAAGGTAAATGTTAAAATAAAGGATTTTTGAATTATGAAAAATATATGGGCGCCATGGCGTGTGACGTATATTAAGAACGCGTCTGAAAAAGAGGCATGTTTTTTATGCGAAGCGTACAACGGCAGTTCGGAAGAAGAAAAACATATCATTCGTATGCCGCGGCGAGCAATGTTTTTGCATTCTGAATAAATATCCCTATAACAGCGGACACCTTATGGTTGTCCCAAACAGGCATGTGGCAGATATCACCGAACTTGCCGATAGTGAATTATTGGAGATAATGAAGATGGCGGGCAAGATGCAAAAACACCTTTCATCGCTTATGAAACCCGATGGTTTTAATATAGGCATTAACCTGGGAAAATCAGCCGGCGCGGGGTTGCCAGGCCATATACATTTGCATATAGTACCAAGATGGAACGGCGATACGAATTTTATGCCGGTCTTTTCAGACGTAAAGATCATATCTCAGTCATTGGAATATATTGCTGCGGAACTTAAAAAAAGCATTTCGGGTGGGTAAAGTGAAAGTATCGGGCATCCTGGTTGGCGCCGGACTTGGGTTACGTATGGGAGGGGATGTAAAAAAACCTTTCATTCAGATCAACGATAAACCGGTATTCCTTCATACAATAGACCGGTTTTCACAATGCAGCCTGATTAGCGAAATTGTTCTGATTGTCGGAGAACCGGAGATAAATGTTGTTCTGGATACGTGGCGGGATTCGCTGAATGCATACAATATAAAAAAAATCGTTCCGGGAGGAAAAAGAAGACAGGACAGCGTGTTTAACGGTTTGTGCAATGTCGATGCGGATACGGAAATAGTGCTTATCCATGATCTGGTACGGCCGCTTGTAAAAAAAGAACATATAGAAGCGGTGGTTTACAAGACAAGGGAATATAAAGCTGCAATCCTCGCCGCGCCAATGAAAGCAACAGTAAAAGAAGTAAATGATGATTTATCAATAAAGAAGACTATTCCCAGAAACAAGCTATGGATGGCCCAGACCCCCCAGGGGTTTGAGAAAACGTTGATTATTAACGTATTTCGTCAATTTCAGCACACCGGTAGAGAATTTACCGATGACGCACAAATGGTGGAGGAGGCCGGCCACCCCGTATATATTGTTCCCGGTTCTGATGAAAATATAAAAATCACTACCCCTGATGATATACGTATTGCAAAGGCATTGTTAAAATAGGCTGTGTTTATCCAACGGCATTCATTTTTACTTTTTCAAAAATCTAAATACATGAAAAAATATTGTCTCCTCTGTATCATTATTCTTTGCCTGCCAGTTTTTTCCTGCGCCAACAAGGAACGCATAACCTCTGATAGTTTTAAAAACTATGAAGGGTCTCATGCGTTTACCACGGAATTGCTGAGAACTGATTTTGCGCTGCAGAAAAGGGTTTTAATAACCCTTGAGAAGGCAATAATGCTCATGGAAGACAATGTTGATTCCGTCAGCAAAGAAACATTTGAAAAGAGTATAGAGGTTATAAGTTATTTTTTTGATATTTGCCATATTGAAAAAGAAAACGAAATACTTTTTCCATTTGTCAAAAATATACAAGGCGGTATGGAAAAGAAAGATTTTCTGGGGCGGCTATTAATGGAACATATATCGGCGAGAGACCGGAAAAGGGCTTTATCAGATGCAGTGAAAGGAATATCTTTAGGCAAAAAGGCGAGAAAGACTATCAAAAAAGCTGGTTACAGGTATATCAAATATGTAAAAAAGCACCTCCAAACAGAGGAAAAGGCTCTTTTCCCATGGATAGATACACTACTATCTCACGATGACCAGTTAGCACTGATAGAACGGTTAAATGCGGTTGAAGAGAAATATATCAGTAACGGACTGCATGAAAAATATTTCATAATGGTGGAGACCCTTGAAAAACAATTAGGGATATTACCATGAATACGATTTTAGGATTTTAAATCGTAAATCTCCGCGGGTTAAGGTTGCAAACCTGAGCCCGCCGGGAGTTGATGGACAGTAGTATGTAGTACGACGAGGTTCGTCGCACTACAAATGACAATTTCCCATGTTCGTTTATGTAGGTTTTACTTTTCTCTTGTTTATTTTTTTTTTACTTTTTTAACATATGGAGTTTGTTATGGAAAAATACGCACTAATTATTTTTGTTTGTATGAATTTTTTAATAACCAGCGGCGCTTTTGCACAGCAGGGACAAAAGGTGACTGTAGCCGAAATATTGGGAGAAAGGAAAGAGTATTATTTTGACAACGACGAGTTATCCAACACGCCTAAGGGATTTTTTGAAGCCCTTACCGGCAACGGCAAAAAGGGACAATGGAGGGTGCTGAAAGTGCAGCACTCACCTTCTTCAGACAATGTAGTTGTACAGACAAAAACGGATAAGACTGCTAAGCGTTTCCCTTTGCTGATGGTAGAGTATATCGATTATAAAGACGCCATGGCATATGTAAAATTTCGCGCTGAAGGTGGAGAGATAGACCAGGCGGCAGGACTGGTCTTCAGGTATAAGGATAATCAAAACTATTATGTGTTAAGCGCCAATGCATTGAAAAACAATGTGCATTTATATAAAGTGTCAAATGGACAGCAAAAATTGCTCGGAGAAAAAAATATGCCCGTATCCTCAAACGAGTGGCATTTGTTAAAAGTTGTTTATGACGGGAAAAAGATACGCTGTTTTTTTGAAAATGCAATGGTAATTGAAGTTTTAGACGATACGTTTTCTTCCGGCGGCATAGGGCTTTGGACAAAATCCGATTCGTATGTATTGTTTGACGACCTCGTAATACAAGAAAATTCCTGACCCAACTACACAGAAAGATTAACGCAGTTCCGCACTCTGAAATTGAGTCGATTGATGAAGATATTTCAATATGAATATTTGTTGCCAAAGGATGTAAATAGTAATGGAAAAATATGAACAGGAACGTTTTACAAAGCTGCAGAAATTGAGGGATAAAGGCGTCGATCCGTTTGGCGGACGATACGACAACGTACAATCAATACAAACGATCCTTGAGGGTTTCGCGCCTGACCGTGATGATATTAAGGCTAAGGCTGCCGGCCGCATCATGACGATGCGGCCACACGGGAAAACGGTATTTTTGGATATACGTGACCGTACGGGCAAAATACAGGTGTATATAAAGCGCGATAAAGTAGGAGAAGATACATTCGAAATCTCCCATTTACTCGACCTTGGTGATATTTTAGGCGTAGAAGGCACTCTTTTCAAAACGAGAACGGGAGAAATTACGATCTTTGCGGACAATATCACCCTCTTATCAAAATCACTGCTTAACCCCCCTGAAAAATGGCACGGGCTGAAAGATATTGAACTCAGACACAGACAGCGGTATGTTGATTTGTTTACAAATCAGGATGTTATGCAAACATTTTTAAAACGCATACAGATTATCAATCACATACGCGCATTTTTGAATGAGAGGGATTTTGTGGAAGTGGAAACACCCATGATGCAACCAATACCCGGCGGAGCGGTGGCAAGGCCCTTTATTACCCACCATAATGCCCTGGATATTGATTTGTATTTAAGAATCGCACCTGAACTGTATTTGAAAAGACTGCTGGTGGGCGGCATGGAAAGGGTATATGAAATTAACCGCAATTTCAGAAATGAAGGCATTTCCACACGCCACAACCCTGAATTCACAATGATGGAATTATACCAGGCATACAGTGACTATAACGGCATGATGGAATTGACGGAAGAGCTGATCACCTCGCTGGCAATGAAAATACAGGGGAAATATGAACTCTCCTTCGGCGAAATAACGGTCAATATGACGCCCCCATGGCGACGCGCTACTTTCTGTGAACTTCTGAAAGAACACAGCGGCATATCATACGACGATGAAGAAGGGTTAATAAGAAAATCAAAGGAATCAGGCTTAGAGACAAACGGTATCAGCAGGGACAACATCGCCAATACCCTTTTTGAGGAACTGGTTGAAAAAACGCTGGTAAACCCCACCTTTGTGCTGGATTATCCCACTTCAATCTGCCCTTTGACAAAAACGTGTGCGCACGACCCTCGTTTTGCCCAAAGGTTTGAATTGTACATCGCATCTATGGAAGTGGCAAATTCCTATTCGGAACTTAATGATTCGATAGAACAGGACAGAAGACTTCATGAACAAATTGGCACAGAAACAGATATTACCGGAAAGATTGATGAAGATTTTTTAACCGCCCTTAAATACGGAATGCCACCGGCAGGCGGTCTTGGGATAGGCATCGACAGGCTTATTATGCTGCTCACCAATAACGTTTCCATCAGAGAAGTTATCTTGTTTCCGCTGCTAAAACCGAAGCAATAGAGAAGTACGAGGTACAGCTTGTCCTTGCGAGCATCTCCGCTTGTCATTGCGAGGGCCTTTTCCGAAGCAATCTTTTTTATAATGCCAGATTCAATCAAGGTAATTGTAATGGATAAATTATACTCCGTTTACATAATGACGAATAAAAATAATAAAAGGTCTTCTCCCTACTGAGTGAGTAAAAATGAGCGAAAAAAGTCTTGCGACCCGCAATTAGAGGGAGTTTTCAGCTTGTTTTAGCGTCTAAAAATGTGATATAAAATCGCATGAGAAAAAAACGATCACTTTATGATGCATATCAGTTTTGTAGTTTTAAACCACAACACAAGGTATCAGGCGTTTTTGGCGACTCCAATGCCATGGTAATAAAGCTTACCCGACAGGGAAAAAAACCGTCTGCGGTAACTGCGGTAAAGTATACCGAACCATCTATGACCGCAAGAATAGGCGAGTGCGTGATCTTTCCAGCGGCAACAGGCGTGTATACCTTGAACTTGAGATTCGTCGGGTTTTCTGTATTTGCTGCAACAAGGCGAAGCAAGAGAAGCTGAAGTTCCTTGCGGATAATCCTTTCTACACCAAGCGCTTTGCCTTCTATGTCGGCAAGAGATGCAGTACCCAGGCGATTAAATACGCTGCCGCAGAATTGCACCTGGACTGGAAAACTGTCAAGGAACTCGAAAAGCAGTACATGCGGGAGAAACTCCGCCGTGCCGGGAATCCAGGTGGGTGCATTCACGATTTTTTGCAAAAAAACAATCAGTAGGGGTTAACAGTAACGTAGAGACAGGTTTCAAACCTGTCTTTTACCAGGAGCATTTCCGATTTTTGTAACCGTTTGTGTGATTGGGGCAAAACAACGCTGCAAGGGATGTGGAAAGCCTGTCCCCCGCTGGCGGGGGATTAAGGGGGTGGAATTGTCTGCGGAGGAAATCTGGGCGGTTTATAACATGAATAGCCATAAATTTTTCTTCTCATTCCTACGTTCTGCGGGAATGCATGTCACGAAACAGGATAAAATTGTCCATTTGACCAGTCTGCGGAGCGTGGAAAGAGGGTCAAATTTGTTTTAATAATAAAGGGGTAGTTGAATCGATGGAGAAATCCAGTCCACCCCCTGCACCCCCGCCAGCGGGGACATAGTTTGAACAACAGGCGCATTCCCGATTTTTGGTTAACTAATTGTACATTGTAACACAAGCATCCTGCTTGTGGCATTTTACCCTCAAACAGGAAACTTGTGTTACTATTCCTTTCCCTCTCCCCGCTAATGGCATTTTTACAAAAAATCGGGAATGCTCCCCTTTTACCGCTTGAAAATGACAGAAACAACCCTGACAGGGTTCCAAACCCTGTCAGGGTTAATCAAACAAGATGTTTGCGATACAATACCTGTCAACCAACAGGCATGTGCGAATATTTACAAAAAATCGGGAATGCACCCTGAACAATCCTGGTCCAAAGGTAATCGGTATTGATGAAATTTCTATTCGTAAAGGTCACCGTTACCGTATCATAGTAAGCGACCTTGAGAGGAAGCGGGTGATTTGGTTTGGCGGCAAAGACCGTTCAGAAGATAGCATGAATCTATTCTGTGAAGAACTGGGGCTTCAAAAAATCAGGGAAATACGGCTTGCAGTTATGGACATGTGGAAGGCTTTTGAAAACTCCATCCGCCATCATGCACCGCAAGCTGCCACACTCTACGATAAGTCTCATGTCATGAAGCATCTGCACGAGGAATTAGACAAAGTGAGAAAGAGCGAATATGCCAGACTGACTGGCAAAGACCGTAAGTTTATTAAAGGCCAGAAATACACGCGGCTCTCCCATCGTGAGAATCTCACGACTGACGGGAGAAAAGCATTAAAGATACTTCTGACTGCCAACAGGCGGCTGAACACTGCCTATATCATCAAAGAGACATTCGGGCAGTTATGGAGCTATACGTCAGAGGCCTGGGCCAGAAAGTTTTTTGATAACTGGAAGACCTCGATAAAGTGGCAACGGCTTAAACCATATGAGAAGTTTGCAGAACTGGTCGAACGCCACTGGGATGGCATTGCCGCCTTCTGCAAACCAGAGAATAAGGTTTCGCTCGGATTTGTCGAAGGTCTGAATAACAAAATCAGGGTAATTCAACGTCGGGCTTATAGCCTACGAGATGAAGAATATCTCCTGCTCAAAATCTTGACCTGCATGCTCCCTGATATCTAATTCAATACAAAAATGGCTCATTTTTACCCACTCGATAGGGAGAAGACCCAGTATAATCATTCATTAAAAAATTTAAATTTAGAGAGCTTCGCATCATATATTTTTTGTAGTGCGACGATGTTAGTCGCATTGCTTTAAATCAGGCGGAGTTTTAAAAGACGAAAATCCAACGGCATTTATTTTTTCATACAGGAATTTCCGCATGGCAGTAATCGTATCAAAGGAGACAGGAGGAAACTCCCGCCACCTCGGGAAATATATTTATACCATACCAACTGATGTTATGTAAGTGGGTAAACAATTTTGGCAGGTCATTTTCTGCGTATATTTCAAACAGGCGGAGCTATTACTATTTGCGGGTTAAGGTTTGCAACCCAATGTCATTAAGTTAAGCAACCTGCCAGAAAAGTCCCCCTTAAAAAAGGGGGATAAAGGGGGTTGTTTTTAATCAAATATCCTTAACTTAATTATATTGGTTTGCAACATGAACCAAACGTTTTATACTTTCAAGATCTGTCTTCTATTGGCAGAACAACTGACAAATAAATTCCAGATTCAAAACAGGGATTTTGTGGTTTGGGCATTAGAATTTTACCGCAGTACATGGCCCCATTATCCGCATAAACTTATGGGTTCAGGTTACAAACCAATGTCATTAAGTTAAGAATTATTGTAACACTTTGGTTTAAAAAAAACGTATTACCGATAAGCTCCGTAGGAGCAACCTGTTTGTAGTAGATAGGATACCATAACAGATATTAGCTCCGTCAGGAGCGGCCTGTCTTCCTGTCAATCATATACAGGCCGCTCCTGACGGAGCTATTTACCTGTTGAATTTTATTGCGCTACAAACAGACCGCCCCTAAAGGGGCTACATTGTTTTTTAGGCTCTTCAGGCAGGTTGCTTAACTTAATGACATTGGGTTACAAGCCCGAACCAGCCGGGAGTGTGTAAAACACCCCTAAACCTGGCAAGGGGGATGATTCGTTAAATCGTTTCAACCACTTAACCACTTCACCATTTGACTATTCGACTATTTGACCACTTAACTATTCCATAAAGCAAAAAGGAAGAAACAATGGATTTGGATACAAACACAAACAAAACGGCGCAGGAACTTTCTCTTTCTGCAAAGCAGGTAAGCGCAGTAATAGCCCTTTTGGATGAGGGGAATACGGTGCCTTTTATTGCGAGGTACCGGAAAGAAATGACCGGTAGCCTGGATGAGGTGGCGATATTGGCAATAAGAGACAGGATAACCCAATTGCGTGAACTGGATAAACGAAGAGAAACTATTTTAAATTCATTGACAAAGCAGGAAAAACGCACACCTGAATTAGAAAAGGCGGTGAAAGAAGCAGAAACCCTAACGGCGCTTGAGGATATTTATCTGCCTTACAAGCCAAAGAGGAAAACGAGAGCAACTGCCGCAAGGGAAAAAGGGCTGGAACCATTCGCGAAACTGATTTTTGAACAGAAAGAGTTTGATGTGCGTGCCGAAGCTGCCAGTTATATTGATGCGGAGAAGGGGGTAACGACAGAAGAAGAAGCATTGCAGGGAGCCAGAGACATCATTGCCGAATGGGTCAATGAGGATGCGGATACCCGAAAGGCAATGAGGGAACTGTTCCTTAAGGAAGGTATTCTTACCTCAGAAGTGATAAAAGGAAAAGAAGAGGATGCGCAAAAATATAAGGATTATTTTGAGTGGAAGGAACCTGTCGCTTCCGTTCCTTCACACAGGATGCTTGCCATGCGCAGGGGAGAAAAAGAGCAGTTTCTCTTGCTGAGCATAGCGCCCCCGCAAGAGATGGCAATCGATCTTTTAAAACGCAAATACCTTGTTTCGAAAAACGAGATATCGGCACAGGTAGAACTAGCCCTAACGGATGCGTACAAAAGGTTGCTGAGCCTCAGCATGGAAACCGAGATACGGCTGAACGCCAAGAAGGAAGCAGATGAAGAGGCGATACAGGTGTTTGCAAAAAATCTCAGACAATTATTACTGGCATCCCCGCTGGGACAGAAAAACATCCTCGCCATAGACCCCGGTTTCCGCACCGGATGCAAGGTGGTATGTCTGGATAGACAGGGCAAGCTGCTCCATAATGAAACAATCTTTCCGCATGAGCCGCAAAAGAAGATTGCTGAATCGGCTTCAGCGCTGCAAAACCTTTGCAAAAAATTTGCGATTGAAGCAATCGCGATAGGAAACGGCACGGCGGGTAGAGAAACGGAACGTTTTGTAAAAGGCATAGATTTGCCCGGCGGTATTATTACCGTGATGGTAAATGAAAGCGGGGCGTCCATATATTCTGCCAGCGATATTGCCAGGGAGGAATTCCCTGATTATGATATAACCGTTCGCGGTGCGGTATCCATTGGCAGAAGGCTGTCTGACCCCTTGTCAGAATTGGTAAAAATAGAGCCCAAATCCATTGGTGTGGGACAGTATCAGCACGATGTTGACCAAACGGCTCTCCGGCAGTCACTCGATGATGTAGTGATGAGCTGCGTGAATTCTGTGGGTGTGGAACTGAATACGGCAAGCAGTGAATTGCTTTCATATGTTTCCGGACTCGGACAGCAACTGGCAAAAAAGATTGTTGAATACAGAAACGAACATGGACCCTTCCGTAGCAGGAGGGAACTGGTTGAAGTGCCGAGGCTAGGTGATAAGGCGTTTGAACAGGCGGCAGGGTTCCTGAGGATAAGGAACGGCGAAAATCTTCTGGACGCCAGCGCAGTGCATCCGGAAAGTTATTATATTGTTGAAAAAATGGCGGAAAATTTGAATTGCGGCGTAGAAGATCTCATGAAAAACCCTGCGCTTCGCAACAAAATCGACCTGAAGAAATACGTGACTGAAGAAACAGGTCTGCCAACGCTCAATGATATTCTCAGTGAGTTGGATAAACCAGGACGTGACCCAAGGGAAAAGTTCGAGGCTTTTTCTTTTCAGGATGACATTAATGCAGTAGAAGATCTGGAAACAGGGATGACATTACCGGGGATTGTCACAAATATTACCAATTTTGGGGCATTTGTAGATATAGGGGTTCATCAGGACGGGCTGGTGCACATCAGCAATATGGCGGATAAATATGTTAAAAACCCTGCAGACGTTGTCAGCGTTCATCAAAAAGTAATGGTGACAGTAATCGAGGTGGATATTGGAAGAAAGCGGATCTCGCTTTCAATGAAGAGTGACCCGTTCGGGAAAGAAAGAAAATAATGGGGATTGTCACGATGTTTTCCGCAAAATTTTACCGTTTTTAATGCCGGAGTGTTTACCCTTCTGCACGGTAACGTTTCCATTTACAATTACATATTCAACTCCAACCGAATATTGATGAGGGTTTGCAAAGGTACTCTTGTCAGTAATTGTTTCCGGATTAAAGATTGTTATGTCGGCAAAATATCCTTCTTTTATGAAACCCCGCCGGTCTAATCCCACCTTTTGAGCCGGGATACCCGTCATTTTCCAGATCGCCTCTTCTATCGAAAAAAGCTTTTTTTCTCTGTAAAATGTCCCCAATACCCTGGAAAACGTCCCATAACTTCGCGGATGAGGGTTGCCATCAGCAAGTACACCCTCGCCGGAGCGGGTGGAACTATCGGAACCCACGCATACAAAATCCCAACTCAATATGCTTTCCAGATTTTTTTCAGACATATTAAACAAAAAAATATCCACCCTGGTATCCTCTTCTATCAGAAGATCTAACACCTCCTCCAGCGGAGGCTTCTTCTGTATCGCAGCAATTTCTGCAATAGATTTCCCCACCATCCACCTGTTTTTCTGAGTAGAAACAGATGAAATCACTATATCTGACCAAAATGGAGACTCATCAGTTTTTGACATCTCTCCAGCAATGCGCTTTCTTACCGCACGGTCTCTTAATCTTTGTATTTGATCTTCTGTGCCTCCATCGTATACCCAGGCAGGCAAAATGACATCGAGGTCCGTCGCTGCTGCTGTATAGGGATAGCGATCACAGGTAACATTCACCCCTTCGTTTATTGCATACGCTATCAATGCCTTTACCTTCTCCAATTTGTGCCAATTTTCCTGTCCCATTGTCTTAATATGCGATATCTGCACATTAACGCCGGTCTCTTCCGCCACCTTTATCGCTTCAGCAATGGCATTTTCCAGGTCATCGCCTTCATTTCGTATATGGGTGGCATAGAGTCCGCCATATTCTTTCACTCTATTGCACATTGTTACCAGTTCATCAAATTCCGCATAACAGCCCGGCGGATAGACCAGGCCGCTGGACATGCCAAAAGCGCCGGCTTTCATAGCTTCTTCCAGGTACTTGCACATTACCGATAATTCATCCTTAGTGGCAGCCCTGCCATCATATCCTAAAGCACACGCTCTGATATTCCCATGGCCCACAAGAAAAGCCCTGTTGACGGAACTATTTATCCCTTCCGCAACATCAAAAAACCCTTGGGCAGAACGCCATGAGGGAACGATGCCGTATTTTGACAATCCTTGCCTGCGCCGTTCCAATAATTTTCCCCGCAACGGAAAAGCAGACAACCCACAATTGCCACAAACCTCCGTAGTGACGCCGTCCAGTATTTTGCTTTCACTTTCCCGGCACGCAAGCCACAGAAAATCGCTATGAGAGTGAATGTCAATGAATCCCGGAGCAACGATCATCCCCTCTGCATCAATTCGTGTGCAGGTATTACAGGAAATATGATCATCTATTACTTCAATCTTATTTCCCTTTATACCAACGTCCATTTTTTTACCAGGCATTCCGGTACCGTCTATCAATAAACCTTTTTCTATTATCAAATCAAGATCCATTTTTCGTGTTATCTCTTTTCGTTCTATTCTGTAAACAAGGGGAAAGGGATTTTATTCTTCCACTAATGAGGATGGTTTATCCAGCCCCAGTACTGTATCTACATCTTTGTGGAGTGAATCGAGGTCTGTCTTGATGGTGTCGATGTGCCTTTTGCAGTGTGTGGATGAGCAACCGGTAAAATAAGGAAGAGCTGCTATTAAAAAGACTGGCAGAAAGAAGTGTTCTTTAAAAGAATTTCGTTTCATGGTTAAATGTCCAAAAAATAAGTGTTCTTTTTATAAATGTTTCATCCGGCAAAGAAAATCGGCAATCTACAGTCGGCAAATTGCAGACAGTGGATTGTAGAAATTATTATAAGAACCTCAACTTATCGAGAAGTTACATTTTCCTGTAGGCAGTGCCTACCCGGCGCGGGTTCAGGTTTGTAACCTGAACCAAACGTTTTATACTTTCAATCCAGCCTAATATGCTTTTCGCTGTCTTGACGAGGGTATTTTCAGAATACGGCGGTATTTGGTGACCGTTCTCCTGGCTATGTCTACCCCTGAGGCGCCTAATTTATCTGCAACCTCTTCATCGCTCAATGGGTTTGATTTATCTTCTTTTGCAATAATTTCAATAAGTTTCTGCCGGATAGATTCCCATGATTCCATATTACCGTCGGCATTCTGAAAACCTCCTGTGAAGAAAAATTTCATTTCAAAAACGCCCTGCGGGGTTTGGATATATTTATGGGCAATTGCACGGCTCACCGTTGAAACATGGACGCCAACAATATCGGCAACGTCCTGCATCTTCAATGTTCGCAGGCGGTGAACTCCTTCATCTAAAAAGCCCTTTTGCATGCTTACAATTTTGCATGCTACTTTATATAATGTACTCCTCCGTTGCTCTATGGCATCAACCAGCCATTTAGCAGATTCAATCTTCTTCTGTATATACTGGCGCGTTGAACTATCAATATTGCTTTCACTCAAGGATTTTCTATAAAAGGAGCTAATATGCAAATGTGGTATATTAGCATTATCAATCAAAAACACCTCATATTCCCCGTCAATTTGTTCTACCTTCACTTCAGGGACCACATACGGAATTGTTTCATCGTTAAATACGGAACCGGGTTTTGGGTTTAGTGTACGAATAAATTCTACCTGTTTTTTTATAGTTTCAAGGCTATATCCTGTTTTCTTTGCTATGGCAGGATATTTTCTTGATTCGATTTCTAATAAATAATTTTGCAGAAGATCCTTTGTTATGTGGTAATTCGGGTCACGATTGTCTAACTGTAACAGTAAACATTCCTGTAAATTTCTCGCACCGATACCAGGCGGTTCCAATGTCTGTACAATTTCTAACGCCTTTTCAGCATCCGCCAAAGAAACAGGTTTTTCAAAAGATGAAACTATTTCTTCTAACGAACCTGATAAATACCCGGAGGTATCAACAGAATAAATAATGTTCTCACATGCTTCATAAAGATGTTCAGGAACTTCCATAAGCGATAACTGCCCCAGCAGGTAATCATGAAGCGACATTGGTTTGGTGGCAGTATTTTCCAATGCCTCTTGTTTCTGATCGCGTTCATCAGAAAGGGCACTCTTCCGGATTGTCGTCTTCGAATAA
Organism: Candidatus Kuenenia sp.; assembly: GCF_027493735.1. NCBI lineage: Bacteria > Pseudomonadati > Planctomycetota > Candidatus Brocadiia > Candidatus Brocadiales > Candidatus Brocadiaceae > Candidatus Kuenenia > Candidatus Kuenenia sp. The sequence goes on along the minus strand of NZ_JAOSKF010000019.1, from coordinate 17,209 downwards.
TATTCATTCCAATCTTCCGCCATCTCATTATGCCGGTCAACCTCTGCCTTTTTGGCGTCATCCCATTCGGTTTGAGCAGCATTTTCTCCGGCAATTGAGCTGTCTTCTGAGACAGGGCTATCTTCTTTAGGTTGTTCAACCACCTCCTCAAGAACCGGGTTATCCAGCAGCTCTTGCTGTATGCGCTCTGCCAGGGCCAATAACGGAAGCTGGAGTATTTCTATAGACTGAATTATCTGGGGAGACAACTTCATCTTTTGCTGGAGTTGCGGCAATAAAGAAGACTGCATTTTCATTAAAAATCACCTTCCCAAAAATTAACTATAAATAACTGGTGTTGTGTTTCAGTAAAAAACATACGTTAAATTAGTTCCTCATCTCATTCCTATCACTGACCGCATCGGCTACAATAGCGGTATTTGCATATTCAAGATAACTGCCCGTCGGCAACCCGCGGGCAATCCTCGTCACTTTAACGCCAAATGATTGTAATTGTTTATGTATATATACGGCGGTTATATCCCCTTCCATATTCAAATTAGTGGCAAGTATCACCTCTTTAACGCTGCCGTCTTTTACTCTTTGCAAAAGTCTGCCAATAGTGAGTAAGTCGGGGTCAATACCCTCAAGGGGGGAAATATGTCCCTGGAGTATATGATAATGACCATTATATTTGCCAGTTTTTTCAATGGTTAGTAAATCTGCGAACTGTTCAACAACGCAAATAATTGAACTATCCCTGCGTAAATTACTACAAATATGGCATGGGCTATTTTCTGAGACGTTAAAGCAAACAGTACAGATTTTCATATATTTCTTTACATCGCGAATAGCATACGCCAGCTTCATAGCATCGTCAACCGGCTGTTTTAAAACATAACAGGCTAACCGTTCTGCGGTCTTCTGCCCAATCCCTGGCATTTTCCCAAACTCACTAATAAGGTTATTCACTGTTTGCGGATAAGTATTCAAAGTACATACCTCTTTAAGATCAATGAACGAATCATCCTCCAAACATTCCTTGCATGCCTGGAATATTTAGCCCACCGGTAAATTTTCCCATCTCGGATTGATATAATTCCTGAGATTTTTTCAACGCCTGGGAAACGGCGGAAAGGATAAGATCTTCCAGCATCTGAACATCTTCCGGGTCTACCACTTCCGGGTCAATTTTTATAGAAAGGATTTCCTGCTTCCCATTCATGTGTACCGTAATCATACCGCCGCCGGAGGTAGCCTCTATTACACGTTCTTTCAAATCCCTCTGTGCATCCTCCATCTGCTTTTGCATTTTTTGCGCCTGCTTCTGCATCTGTTTCATCATTTCTGTCATATTGCCAAAACCCTTCATGTCACCCCCCCTATCGGTTAACTTTAATAACACGACCGTCAAATAATTCTAACGTTTTTTTTACTGCCGGTTCTGAAAACACCGTATCGTTTATTTGCTGTGCACCACCATTGTCCAAACTTTGGCTCTGTCTGTTCTCTTCCGGCTCTTCTTTTTCAGATAGTACAAGCTTCAGTTCCATAAACCCCGGCACCACTTCTTTCGCACAATTTTCGATAAGTTTTTTTTCTTCCGGTTGCTCCAACCTTTCTTTCTGAAAAAGAAATTTTCTGGGAAATGCAACTACCAATACTCCAGCATCGCTGCTTACCAGCCGGCCTTCCTTGAAAAACGCCCAGGTAGATTTTTTCTTTTTCTGAATGCTTTTAAGGATATCCCCCCATACCTCGTTTTTTTCCATTGCGATACCTGGAGTTATTTTTTCTTCTTTTGCAGGAGGTATCACGTCGCCTTCTTCTATTGATTTTTCCGACACTGTCTGCCGGGCAAACGATTCTGCGGGAAGGAGAATAGCACTACCTCTCTTGCCAGGGATATTGTCAACTTGCTCCAGTTTTTCCTCTAATGTCGTTATGCGTTCAATAAGACCAGACAATGCGTCGATAGATTCCATCCGGCACAGTTTTATAATGGCCATTTCCGCAGAAATCCGCTGCAGCAAAGAATCCGTTGAACGTATCCTCATCACGGAAAGCATTTGAATCATATACATCAGTGTATCGCCGGAAAATGATTTTTCAAAGCGCTGAATAAAAGACTCGTCATACTCCGCCCATACTGCTTCCTGGCCGCAGGACGAAAACACCAAAAGATCTCTTAACCGCAGAAGCAACTGATCAATAAACTCCGCCGGAGTCTTTCCCTCATTCAGAATATCATCCACAATTCTCAGCGCACCTGAAGTATCTTTGTTCACAAAACACTCAAACATACTATAAATCTTATCATCATCAATATACCCCAGCACATAATTTACATCCGCCGAAGTTACGTTGTCATCGCAGAAAGAAAAGAGTTGATCAAGCACAGATTGTGAATCCCTTAATCCTCCCTTTGCATATTTTGCAATCGTATGGAGTGCAGCAGACTCTATTTGTTTCCCTTCCGTTTTGCATATTTCCAAAAGGTGTTTTTCAATATCATTAACGGAAATATTCTTAAAGTCAAACCGTTGGCACCGTGATTGAACTGTTTCAGGAAGACGGTTTGCCGCAGTTGTCGCAAATATAAACTTAACATGAGCTGGTGGTTCTTCGAGGGTTTTAAGAAGGGCATTAAATGCTTCACGGGTAAGCATGTGTACTTCATCAATAATATAAATTCTATACCGCGCTCTCGATGGGGCAAATCCTACATTTTGGCGTATATTTCTTATCTCATCAATTCCACGGTTTGAGGCGCCATCAATTTCCAGAACGTCTATGTCGCTTCCTTCGGAAATGCTCTGGCAGATATCGCATACGTTGCAGGGGGTGTCAGTAGGACCATTAACACAATTTAACGCCTTTGACAGTATACGCGCCGTGGAGGTCTTGCCTACGCCCCTCGGACCAGCAAACAGATAAGCATGGGCTACCCTGTCTGTACGTATTGCATTTCCAAGGGTTTTTACTATAGGCGCTTGCCCTACTATGTCGCTAAAGGTTTGAGGTCGGTATCTACGGGCTAATACTACATAAGACATTTAAAAATCACCTACATTCCTTTTCAACCATAGAGTTTTTTAACACACTTAAGTAACTTCTCAATAAGTTGCGGAAATGAAGCCATACGTTGGTAGTGGGTAGTGATAGTTGATAGCCACAATTGGTAGTAAAAAATTTAAAAACAGGGAAATCTTTAAATTTTTTACCAGAATAATTCTACAACTATCAACTACCAATTGAGAAGTTACAACCGTTACTTCTACTTCAAAATTGGTGTAAGCAATTTATGCTTTTATATTATCAGAATCTATCGATAAAAACCACCACATAAAAGGTTTTATAAACGGCCGTGCACTTTTTTCGTGCCCCCTTCTGTTAGTTTACCAATGCAGTTAGCTCAGGCCAGACTAACTCACGGCACATGAGGACAAGTGTTTATGGCTGCTTGCTTCCGCATCTGACCAGATTCGCATCGTCTCCCATTGCATGAGATCCAACCTTCATCACCACTTACATTGACAAAGATAACAGTCGTGAGCCCTCAGAAAAGCGATCAATCCTGCTATAGCGGGTTGCAGGTTACAGGGTACCGCTAGCTCCCCATCTAGCACGGCCAATTTTTCAATGATGGCGGAGAGGGCGGGAGTCGAACCCGCGATACCGTTTTAAGCGGTATACGCGCTTTCCAAGCGCGCTCATTCGGCCACTCTGACACCTCTCCATCTTTAATCTTCCAGTGCTATTCATTTAAAAAATAAACGATTATTTCAGTCACCCTTCATCACTACTTGCAATAAAACGTTACCACATTTTCCGTTTTTGATGGCGGAGAGGGTGGGATTCGAACCCACGTTCCGCAATCGCGGAAAACGGTTTTCGAGACCGTCCCGTTCAACCGCTCCGGCACCTCTCCGGCTTTTCACTATAAAAAAACTGTAACTATTGAAAAAATCAAATGTAGAAACGCATTGCATGCGCCTCTGCAGAAATATTGAAATTCCTAAACTGGTATATCCAGAACCAAGCAAGAAAGAAATAAATAAATACGAAATTCGAAGTACGAAACAAATCCGAATAACAAAGCATAAAATTCAAAACAAATTCAAAACATACAACAATGTGAAGCGCGAAATACGAGAGACAAAAAAGGCTTTTGTTTAGAATTTCAAATCATTTTGTCATTAGAATTTGTTTCGGATTTCGGATTTTACAGTTACCGGATTTCACCATTAAATATTTTGCCAAAAAGCACGCACTGACGAATGGAAGTGTGCAAAGAAATTATTGCTAAGGTACTAAACATTTACTTAATGCGGCAATTCTCTAAAAAAAATCTCTTTAATATATCCCTGCATTCATCAGCAAGGATATCGGGTATTACTTCCAAACGGTGATTCAACTTAGTATTTTGGACAAGATTCATGACAGACACGCAAGCGCCCGCTTTTTTATCAACAGCCCCATACACAAGCTTATCAATCCTTGACTGCACCAAGGCACCGGCACACATTACGCAGGGTTCCAGAGTTACATAGATAGTAGACCCGGTTAGTCGCCAATTTTGCAAATACTCCGCCCCTTGGGTTATCGCTATCATTTCCGCATGGGCTGTCGGGTCTTTAAGCATTTCCCTTTGGTTATGCGCACGGGCAATAATCCGGTTATCATATACAATTACGGCGCCTACCGGAACTTCATTAATATCCGCAGCCTTTTCCGCTTCTTTAATCGCTTGCCGCATAAAATACTCATGATTACTGCTTGCGCTTTCCATACCCATTGCCTTATTTAATACTATCATATTATCCTTGTAAAAACGCTTTTGTAGGAGGAGGCACGTTACAACATGCCCTTACAATGTCCGTCGTGTTCTCTGTGTGTTTCGTAATTAAAATCTTTTTGGTTGCGGCTATGCTGCGTTGTGAGATAGGTATAAAATCTCAATCTTGGTATTGTTAAGAAAATAATATATATCCGCGCTCTTTAATTTATGAATCAATTCCGATGCCGTTCATCTATGATAAAACACCTCAGCTTATTTGGTATGCATTTTATGGGGCAAAACACAAACGGGTATAGAAAAGACTATCGCTCGTTAAGTAAAAACGCGCCCAGGAGGACTTGAACCTCCAACCTCCGGATTCGTAGTCCGTGACTCTATCCAATTGAGCTATGGGCGCAAAATCTTAAAGGCTTAAAAAAACTGCAACAATATCGTTTGCGATATTTACAGCATTTACATCAAAATCGTGAGTGTTTTGAGCCAAATGGCTGTAAGTTTTATATTCGAATGTTTTGTCAAGTTTGTCGTATTTAGTAAATAACGTATGGTTTGGAAATTTTATAAGAAACGTTCGTTTTAGTCAAGAAGCATTTCAACAAGCTTGAAAGTCAAAAGGGAGCTATTTACCGTTGGAAAAGCAATAGTAGAGATACTGTAGAATTAGAAAAGATTTTATAATCCTACATTTTTAGAAGTACGATTTTTTAAATCTAAAATCTAGAATCGTAAATTCAAAAAGGAGGTTTTGCAGGCAGCAATAAACGTTGAAAATCAGGCAGAACAATGATAGGATTCTAAACAGGAGACTAAAATGCCAATAACCAAAGAACTCAGTAATATCAGAAAGTTAGAAGCGGTCGGATTCCCGCACGAACAAGCCGAGGTGCTTACGGACATAATAGAGGAATCCCACGTTGACGGACAGCAGAGTTTAAAAGACTTTATCAGCAGAATGCACGAAGACACAAACAGGCAATTCGACGAGATTAATAAAAGATTCGACGGCGTTAATAAACAATTCGATGAGTTTCGCAAAGAAATGCACACAGAAATGACTACTTTGGAATGGCGCATAAAAGCCTCACACTCCGATCTTCTAATGAAAATATTCGCTATCGTCGCAGGCTGCACGAGCATTGCAGTTGCAGTCGCAAAGATATTTTAATATCTCTCCCATTGTGTTATAAACTTCGAAAATCAGGCAGAACAATGATAATATTCTAAAACTAAAGGGATTTGTCCACAACGAAAACATCTACCTAGCGCTTCGGATAAAGGCTTATCAAGCCGACCCACTTATACAGTTTTCAGCGATAGTTGCTGGCTTTATCAGCACAACCCACGCAATTGCAAAATTTTGTAACCGTTTAGTTTATGTGGTAGGTCAGAATAGAGAAAATTACCCATGCAAATAAATTTAAAGCTATTTTTTAATGAGGAACAAGAAGATTGGGCGAAATTAACACCTGAACAGAGATACATTGAAAGCTCTAAACTTTGGCCGATATATTTAGAACTTGGAGGGAGTTTTGATCCAGAACCCGATTCACAAAGCCCTTTTGACTTTCCAGAATTGCAGCGTTCGATACCTGCTTATGGGAGGCCAGGCGTGCATTTTATACGGCGGATCTGAGTTCAGTCGTGATATAGATTTTTCTATCGGGATTGATACAAAGAACATTTCAGCTATAAAAAAGGCACTGAAATGTTTGAAAGCTGAAACCATATTTGTACCGCCACTGGGCAAACAAGTACTCAGACGAGGTCATGCATGCCATTTCCGTTGCAATGCAGAAGGGGTAGAAGGCTTGCGCATTGATATGATGGCTAAAATGCGAGGCTGTTCCGATTTTGAGCAATTATGGGAGAGAAGGTCCATTGTGAAGTTGCCGGAGATTGGTGAGATGGGTATTCTTTCACTACCGGATTTAATTCAGGCTAAAAAGACGCAGCGCGAAAAGGACTGGCCCATGATTCGCCGTCTCATTGAAACCGACGTCACGCAGGGTTATAGAAAAGCCGGGAAAGAAAAGATTATTTTCTGGCTCATGGAATGCAGGACTCCTGTTTTACTCATGGAAATAGCAAGGAAAAATGCTGCATTATGTAAAAATCTTATACCTACCCGGTCACTGCTTAAAGCAGTATTAAACCAAAACGTGGAAGAAATTGAATCTCTCCTCATACAAGAAGAAAGTGCCGAAAGGAAAAAAGATCGGGAATATTGGCTGCCATTAAAAAAGGAATTGGAGCAATGGCGCCTTGGCCGTAAATCATAACTTTAATTCTGTGTTAAAACAATACAGATGATGCCTGTCTCACCCCGGAATCATATTTGTAAAGTTGCAGGACATTTATGATGCCTTCAACATATTTTGAAAAACCCTGCCGCTGGAGATTGAAATGCCGGATAAGATCGATCATCCATAAGGGTACCTGCATGGTGTAGCACTTGAGTTCCAGTATGACGTTGCATTCTGGGCAAAAAGCGTTTCGTCATCCAGCGAAACCACTTTATTCTCATCCTGAATAATACAATATCCCCCTGCCGGCTGATATCTCAGGTCGGTGTCGAACGTTACCCTCGCATATTCATTCACATTGGATACATATGCCTTCCTCCAATATTGAGACAACATTTTAGGCGTTGCATTATAGAAATATGCCGTCTTCAGGAAATGCGTTTTGGACGAATTCGGGTCAAAGTCTTTTTCTTCACACGATGAATAATCCAGGTCTTCAAACATCCTGCGCCAGTTTTCATCATAAAGAGGCGCCCTGTATTTGTTGACAATATCCCCGGTCTTCTCTTTCACTTCAAGAAAACAGCGATACTTTTTGGAATTGGGGTACGAACGAATCCTCAGATGAAGTCTTCTGTTACATTTGTCCAGCCTTTGCATAAGAAATAAATAATCTGGAGTATCAAAATGCAGATTGTTTATGCAATAAAAACCATTATCAGCATTTGAAGAATATTTGTCGGGAGAACAATAAATAGAAGCAAAACGCGAAATGGGTTCTATCATTTCTTTTGGAATGACAAATTCCAACTCGTATCGCCTCCGGATGGTCAGCGCTGTCTCTTCAATCATATATTTAGAACTCTATTTGCCCTAAGTCCGGGGAAAGATAATTTCGAATAGGGAGTCTGGTTAATTGCCCTGAGATATCCAGGTATTCAAGGTACTTTGTGTAAATTTCATATTGCCATTGCTTAATGAGGATGTCCGTTTTAACAATGCTTTCCTGCATATCGAGCAGCATTAGCGGATCGATGCCTTCTGTTTCCATATATTTTTTTAGTGCTGATTCCGTGCCGCCCGTTGTTTTTTCTTCCATAAGCACATCATACTGCCGAAATATGTTGTTCATTTCCCCGGAAAGTAATCGCACATTTTCTCCCAAAGACCTTTTTAGTTCTTCGTGCTCGCCCTTTGCAGATAAAAATTGAAGTTTTCTGCGATTGACATCCATGCGGTTGGAATGAATGAAGGGGAGGTTTATGCCTACCCCAAAAGAAATTGAACACCGATTTTCACACACACGTAAACCATCATAATACACCCCTTAAAGTCGTCTGTATTTGAAGGCTGCAGAGCGGAGAAATTATCTTGCCCTTACCTTGTAAACTCATATTACAAAATAGTCTATGCCTTGTATTTCCTTTTCCCCCTTTTCAGTTTTATATGATAGGCGTAATCAAGGCGATTGCCCTGCACCATATCACGGAGTGTAATGAGCGCAAAGATTTTACAATAGTCATGAAGAACCTTTTCAAGCATATTTTTTGAAGAGGGAAGATTTTAAAGATTAAACCACAACATGCCGTCAAAATAACTGGTTTGTCCGAATGGGGAAAAATACAGGATAACTGCAATAACACAAAAAACCAATAACGCCGCCTGTCGCAATAGTATACCCTTTGACTCCTACAGAAATACCTGCCGCGAGGCTTGCAAACATGAAGATAATATCTCTTGGGTCTCTGAAATTGGTTCTGAACCGAACAATTGCCAATGCGCCAAGCATACCGGGCCCCTTGCAAGGCTGTCCCCTATCGCCTGCATAACAGTTGCCGCCACTACGGAACTGAGTATGAGCACCTGAACAAAATTTCTTGAGTAGGAAAGCCCCCGAAAGGTCTTCTCATAGGTAATTGCAATTAAGGTTGAAAGCACAAACTAAAGGAGTACGGCATAAATGACTGATGTTGGCGTGGTATTGCCTGAATTTAGTTGTAATTTTGAAATATCTAACATTTTTAATGGTTCTCATTATTTGCGGAAAATAGTTTATCCATTTGGTTTTTTGAAATATATACAGTTACCGTAGGGAGCATTCCCGTTTTTTTGTAACCGTTAATGATGGGGTCAGGACGAAACAACCCTGACAGGGTTTCAAACCCTGTCAGGGTTAACACTACTGCAACGTTTCATTAAAACATAGCGGAAGTTACAAAAAATCAGGAATGCACCCGTTACCGTATGCATATCAATAGAATATATGAGCAAATATAAGGGTTTTGCATGGTTACCATTAACGCTGCAATTGATAAAATGCATGGTTTACAGTGAAGCGTTTTATTTTCCATTTGACAAATTTGACTTGCTCAAAGTAGAATCCCGAAAGTCTTTCGTGCATCAGACCGCTCTTTTATTTATTATTACTATGTTCGATTACAGGTGATTTCTCATTATTGCAGAAATAAAAAGGGAATCCATGCCGCAAAACAGAATTTGCGGCGAGGAGCGGACCCGCCGCTGTAACCGGGGACGAACGTCACAACGCCACTGGAAAAGTCGCTTAAACGGCTTTCCGGGAAGGAGTGACCAGTAGAACGATCCGGGAGCCAGAAGACCTGCCTGTAATTGCTTCACGAAATCTTCGATGGTAAAGAAGGTGAAGTTTTTGAGTGTAATTATTTTCATGAGAATAGGCGGCAAGCCTATTTTTTCGATAAAATAGAAAACCCATATCTTCAACATTGAAGGTATGGGTTTTTTTGTTTTACGGGAGAAAGTTTTGAAAAGTACAAAAATGTTTCTGTTAAATATAACGGTTTTTTTGCTCGTGTTCCTTGTTTCCGATAAGGCTGCATATGCAATGCACATTACAGAAGGAATTCTGCCCACAGAATGGGCAGTAACATTGTTTGCCGTCTCGATTCCTTTTTTAGGTATTGGGATTTACCAGGTGAAACGGAAGAAAAGAGAGATGCATAGTTACCTGCCGTTAGTTGGCATGCTGGGAGCGGCAGTATTCGTTTTTTCGTGCTTCCCCGTTCCCGTCGTAGCATTAAACGGAATGGCAACTTCCCATCCATGCGGCACAGGCATGAGTGCTATTTTGCTGGGACCTTTTGTCAGTGTACTGATAGCGGGCATTGCCTTGCTTATTCAAGCCTTGTTTTTGGCGCATGGCGGGTTAACAACGCTGGGCGGGAATATATTTTCCATGGGTATTTTAGGCTCTTTCTCCGGATTTTTTGCGTTCAAAATAACCCGGCGCTGCGGCATGCCATTATTTTGGTGCGGCTTCTTTGCAGGTGTAATTTCTGATTTATTTACTTATTTGGGTACCTCTATTGAACTGGGATTGCTCGTAATAAATAATGGTGGGTCTTTCTTCAGGGCGACTGCAGAAATATTTGGCGTCTTTATGATGACCTCACAGGGGGTCTTATGTATTGTGGAAGGCGTGGTTGTTGGATTTATTCTGGTTTTTATAGAAAAAAGAAGGCCGGATATTTTGGTTCAACTTGGGATGATAAAGAAAAATGCAAAACCTGTTTAAATTTACCGTGTATATCGTTTTTTTACTTTATTTGGCCGGTATGGTTTCATTTTTATCTGCGGCGCATGCAGATAATTTTGAGATGATTCGTGTAACCGAACATGAAAATCAGGCAAAAGCCACTGAAATAACAGGAACAATCCATTCAGTTGAAGGTGAAGGTGCGTGGACCGGAATTGATGTGAGCATAGTAGGAAAATATGCCAGCCAGTATGGACGTCCACCCCGTGATCCTTACATTAATACTGATCAGGGGGATTTGCTCCTGTTTGTATTCACACTTGCCGGTGTAATAGGAGGCTTTGTTATAGGGTTTAACGCCAGAAAGATATTTTATGAGAAATAATGTAGTATCTTAAGAGGTAATGCCTCAGACCGGCAAAAAGGATTTTAACCACAGAGCAGAGAAAGTTTTTTAGAGAAGGCGTCTCATTATGGGATTTTTTCATCTCACATTTACAGACAGGTATGCCCGGAGAGATAACTGGTTGACGAGGATCGATGTAAGGGTCAAGTTGATCTACATCTTATCAATGCTGGCAATAAATATATGGGCAAAAAATGTTTTTGTGTCTCTCTCTTTTCTTTTCATATCGTTCGTTTTTCTGCTTACACTGAAAATTTCTCCTCTGGCAATAATAAAAAAGATGGTATTGCCATTATTATTTGCGGTTATGATGCTAGTGGTCAAGGGATTGCATGAAGGACAAGAGGAATGGGTTTCTTTTTCCATTGGGGGATATATCATGTCCTTAAAGAAAGAAGGTCTTCTTGGCGGACTGCAAACTGGAGGCAAAATACTCGGGGGGATTTCTCTGGTGATTTTATTTGCCTTCACTACAACAATGAGTCGGCTAAATGCAGGACTTAAATGGTTTCGTATGCCGGATACCGTTCTGGAACTTATGTCTTTTATGTATCGGTACATTTTCCAATTATTGGATGAAGTGTCTGCAATCTGGTTTGCGCAAAAGGCGCGTTTAGGGCATGCCTCATGGTTAAAAGCAATAAAATCCCTCGGGATTTTGGGTGGAATGCTTATTATCCGTGCCGTTGAAAGGGCGGAGCGCACTTCTGAGGCGATGTATGCACGGGGCTATAAGGGAGGATGTATATTAACCTGCCATTTAAAGCCCTTGGGTAAAAATGAATATATTTATTTCTCAGGGATGACCCTCTTTCTCCCCTTTCTTCTCTATGCGGGGAATATACGGATATGGTAATACTTCAGGCTAAAAATATCCGGTATAAATATTCGGACGGGACACTTGCCCTTGGCGGGGTATGTTTGGATATTGAAAAAGGTGCATTTTGGGCAATTCTTGGGCCAAACGGGTCTGGGAAAACCACCTTATTAAAACATTTCAACGGTTTATTGAAAATACAAGAGGGGGAGGTTCTTTTAGACGGAAGACCGTTACGGAAGTATCCTTCCCGTGAGATAGTTCAACGCGTAGGTATTGTGTTTCAGGATCCGAATGATCAGTTGTTTGCTCAAACAGTACGGGAAGACGTGGCATTCGGGCCTATGAATTTAGGGCTTTCAAAAGAAGAAATTGAGCGGAGGGTGGAAGAGGCATTGATGTTAGTGAATATGCGACACTGTGCAGATAAGTTTGTTGGGTATTTAAGCTATGGACAGAAAAAAAGGATTTGCATTGCCGGGGTGCTCGCAATGAGGCCGGAAATTCTTTTACTAGACGAACCCACGAGCGGTTTAGACCCAGCCGGAGTAACACAACTTATGAGGCTGCTTCAGAGACTTAACCATGAATGTGGGATTACCATTATTATGGCAACAAATGTGGTAGATGTTGTGCCTGTTTACATGAGCAGGATGGCCGTTATGTATGAGGGAAATATTGTGTGTGAAGGCACGCCGGAAAACGTTTTCTCGAAAACAGAGAAATTGGAGAAGATGTATCTCGAATTGCCTCAAATAGCGCAACTTATGAGGCTGTTAAGGGATAAAGATTACATTTCAATGGCAAATTTACCCCTTACCATTGGTGAGGCAAGAAAATTTTTGGTACAAAAACTAAATGGGAGTCATACGGCAAAATCAGCCGCATTGAATATTTCAGAAGAGTAGTTTAAATGGCAGACATTTTCAGGTGAAAATACTTTTTATCCGCAGATATGGTGAAATACGAAACAAATTCTAATGACAAAATGATTCGAAATTCTAAACAAATGCCTCTTTCGTCTCTCGCATTTCGTGCTTCATATTTGTTGTGTGTTTTGAATTTTATGTCTTGTTATTCGGATTTGTTTCGTATTTCGTACTTCGAATTTCGTATTTTTTAAAAGCAGAGTTTCAGGCATAGAATCCGGAGTGTAATATGTTTAAGGGTCATGGCGGATATAGAGAGCATACAAATGTACATACCAAAAACGCTGTTCTTGATTTCAGCGCGAACATTAATCCACTCGGATATCCGGAAGGCGTGCACAAAACAGTTTTCGAAAATTTCGACGATATATTGCATTATCCCGATATTGATTGCTACAGTCTGAAAAAATATATAGCGCGGAAAATAGCGCATTCCGCCAACGAGATTGTTGTAGGAAATGGCTCTACGGAATTATTTTATCTGGCGCCCCGCGCTTTAAAACCTGTAAAAGGAATTATCCTGCAACCGTCTTTCAGTGAATTTCCAGAGGCTTTAAAATGCAGCGGCACGGAAGTAGTCCCGTATGCCCTCAATGACGAAGACGATTTTTCTTTCCACTACAATAAAAATTATTTCCAGGATGAAAAGGCGGGCATGCTTTTCCTCTGTAATCCGAATAATCCCACCGGATTATTAATTGAGAAGCGTACGCTATTGGCAATGATACAACAACATTCAAATGTAATGTTTGTAGTAGATGAGGCATTCATGGATTTTGTGGATGAGCCGGAGAGATACACGGTGATAAATGAAGCAGGTACACTTGAAAACCTCATTGTAGTACGGTCTCTTACAAAATTTTACGGATTTCCTGGTTTGAGAATAGGATATCTCGTCGCCCACGCAAACGTAGCGGAAAAGCTCCTGGAATATAAGGAACCATGGACGGTCAATACCTTTGCCCAATATGCCGCAATGGTTTCAATGGAAGACGATGCGTTTATTGCCGCAAGTAAAGAATTCATAAGAAACGAACGGGTGTTTTTATACGAAGAGTTGTCAAATATTCGAGGATTGATTCCTTATAAACCTGCGGCGAATTTTGTATTTGTTAAAATCAACGCAGAAGGGATAAATTCTGTTTTTCTGAGTAAATGGATGCTGGAGCAGGGCATCGCTATTCGTGATTGTTCCAACTTTGCCGGACTCAATGATGAGTATTTTCGTATAGCGGTTAGGACTAGGGAAGAAAATACAAAGTTAATCAATGTATTTAAAAAAGTCCTATCCAGTCGGGTTTGCAACCCAATGTCATTAAGTTAAGAATTATTGTAACACTTTGGTTTTAAAAAAAACGTATTACCGATAAGCTCCGCAGGAGCAACCTGTTTGTAGTAGATAGGATACCATAACAGATCGTAGAGACAGGTTTGAAACCTGTCTCTATAATCAGGAGCGGCCTGTCTTCCTGTCAATCATATACAGGCCGCTCCTACGGAGCTATTTACCTGTTGAATTTTATTGCGCTACAAACAGACCGCCCCCAAAGGGGCTACATTATTTTTTATATCCCCTTGGATTTTTCAAATAACTAAGGTGTTAAGAATTATTTTATTAAAAACAACCCCCCTTTTTCCCCCTTTATTAAGGGAGACTTTTCTGGCCGTTTGCTTAACTTAATGACATTGGGTTACAAGCCTGAACCCGCAGTAGTTCCCTTAACAGTGATTTCTTTACACACTTTCATTTGTCAGTGCGTGCTTTTTGGCAAAATATTTATTGGCCTTTTATGCAGTTTGGCAATCGATAAATTGCAGATTAAGGATTGAGGATTGTTTTCGTATTTGTTTGGTTCTAGCTATGCCAGTTTAGGGACGTGATTATTTATGAAAAACAAATCAATAATGATACAGGGCACCGGTTCTCACGTAGGAAAAAGTATTCTTGTATGTGCCTTGTGCCGGATATTAAAACAGGATGGTTTTAGCGTGGCCCCCTTTAAGGCGCAAAACATGGCGCTGAATTCTTTTGTGACAAAAGAGGGTAAAGAAATGGGGCGTGCACAGGTAGCGCAGGCAGAGGCGGCAAAAACAGAGCCTGTGGTTGAAATGAATCCTATTCTTTTAAAACCTACGGGAGATTGTGGTTCCCAGGTTATTGTTATGGGAAAACCCGTTGGGAATATGACGGCAAAAGAATATTATCAAAAAAAGGGAGAGTTGGTTTCGGTCATACAGGATGCCTACACTGCCTTACAACGGCAATTTGATATTATCGTTATAGAAGGGGCGGGAAGCCCGGCGGAAATAAACCTGAAAGACGGCGATATTGTTAACATGGGAATGGCGAAAATGGCCTCTGCCCCGGTATTGCTCGTTACGGATATAGACAGAGGAGGGGCATTTGCCTGGATAGTGGGAACAATGGAACTGCTGAATACAGATGAAAGAGAAAGGGTGAAAGGCATTGTCTTTAATAAATTCCGGGGGGATAAAAATATATTGAAACCGGGTCTGGAAATGCTTGAGGGACGCATCAAACGGCCCGTCATCGGCGTAGTGCCATATCTCCATAATCTTAACATTGACGATGAAGATTCCGTTTCACTCGAAAGCTATAAGAACAATAACAATGGGGCAGAAAAGAGATGTTTGGATATTGTAGCGATTAAACTGCCCCGCATATCGAATTTCACAGATTTTAACGCACTGGCGCAGGAAGACGATGTAAACATGAGGCTTGTGGATAATGCGGATGAGATTGGCAAGCCGGATATGCTCATTATCCCCGGCACGAAAAATACCATAGGCGATTTGCATTTTTTGAAGGAAAGAGGTATTTTCAACAAAATCATAACCCTTTCAAATAGCGGAACAATGATTGTTGGTATCTGTGGCGGCTATCAAATGATGGGGAAACAGATTAATGATCCCTATCATGTTGAATCGCAAGCGGACGGTGCGCAAGGTTTGTGTTTAGTTAACAGCATTACTACTTTTGAAACATCAAAACAAACGTTTCAGGTAAGAGCAAAGGTTGGGGCGTATAAACCATTCGCCGGCATGCAGGAGGACATTCAGGGGTATGAAATTCATATGGGAAGAACACGATTTGAAGACGCGAACACCTGTACGCCATTTGCAAGGATTATTGAACGGGCGGGCAAACAGGTTGATATCCCGGATGGGTGCATATCCCACGATGGAAATATTATGGGAACATACATACACGGGATTTTCGATAACGACGGGTTTCGTTCGGGACTCTTATTTTATCTGAAACAAAAAAAAGGCGTTCATGCCACAAAAACCTCTTCCATAAAGACCCAAAAGACAAAAGACGACAATTACAATGCATTGGCAGAGGCGGTCAGGGAAAATATAAATATGAATATGTTATATGATATATTGCAGATTCCATAGCACAGTAAAGTCGCAACCAAAGATACCCTCCCCGCTCCTTTTTATCATCTTCTTTGTGTCCTTTGTGTTCTGTATTCTTCGTACCCTTTGTGGTTAAACTCTTTTTGGTTCCTGAACCCGCAATGAGTGAGTACCTTAGTAAGAATATTCTGACAATTACGGCAAATGTTTCGACCTGCTATTCTTCTGCAATTCCTGTGATTTCTGCTGTTTGGCAGATCGTTACATCGTCGCCAATGGAAATTTTTCCCCCTTTTATCACACTGCATTTTACCCCACAACGCCAAAACGATTCCAGAGAACCCATTAACCCATGCGCAATCTCATCCATGCGCCAGCACGGCGTTGTCTTTCCATTTATTTTCAAAACAACATCTCCTACGCGCAGGAAAGTATCTTTCGTATCAACAAGAGACACCCCTTCTATAAACAAATTCGCCCTTCTGTTTGTCCAGGGCAATATCTTCTTTATGTCGGCACATGCTTCGTCCCATGCTTCATGTGTCAATACCGTGATTTGTCTTTTTTTAATACTTCCTTTATAATCGTTTTCAATACCATCGTTAATAGTAACATGCGCCTCGTTAACGATAATCATTGGCTCGCGTGAAGCCTTTTTTAAAGCAATACCAAGTAGTTTTCCCATGACATTTTTCTACAATACGTTGTTTATTCTTTCAGACTATCTTACGAATATCACCGCACTAAAGTGCGGATTTAATGGATGTGAGACTTGCTTGCACTCGCGCCCCTCTGCCCTCTTTTCGATTGCAGCTTTATCTTTCATTATTAATGGGTATTCGCTTAAATGAGAAATGGTGGTGATTAACATCGGCATTCGTTCCTCAAACTCGTTTTTAAGAAAACGCGTTTGATAACTCATAACATAATACTCAAGGGTTATACTATACTTTATGAGTTCACAAATAGGGATTTCTAAAACTAGATTTAACTTTTGTTGACACAAATAGTTATAGCATTTTTGAAATCACACTTTGTGAATCCCTTGAGTATAATGTGTGCCTTGAAGTATGGAATACCTGAGTGGTTGAAAATACCACCTCTGCGAGCCTAATCCTCGTAGAGAAGTTTGTGCC